>NZ_LMLN01000012.1:0-139 GCF_001421915.1 Sphingomonas sp. Leaf62
GGCAGACGTGTTCGACTACATCGAGCGCTTCTACAATCCAACGCGACGCCACTCGACCCTGGGTTATCTCAGCCCCATGGACTTCGAGCGGCAGGCGCAGGTAGCTTAACCTCGTGTCTACCAGACCGGCAGCAGCTCA
>NZ_LMLN01000012.1:162-16846 GCF_001421915.1 Sphingomonas sp. Leaf62
CTTCCCGTCGTTCGTGTGAGGCCGCTTTTCCATTCACTCCACAAAGATGGGGTAACTGTCGGGTCGGGGTCGCATGGTGACGCACGCGGTCGCCATCGCGAGAAGGAAGGTCTGGCCGGGATGGGGTCGACTATTCGCACCATCGACTTGGTCAGCGGCTGGCACCGTCCTATACTACTTTCATGGATCATCCGGTCGCCATCGATGACGAGCAGGAGGTGACGGCAACGCCGCCGCTACCTGACGACCTTATGGCCATGGTTGTCCGGCTGATCGAATATGCGGCGCGCCGCGTCATGACAGCCCGCCGCGCGATCCGGCAGGCAGCGATGGACGTCCTGCGTGCCCTCGTGTCGCAGACCGCGCTGATGCTGATCCTCACCGCCCAGCTGACGGTACGGTGGACCGAGGTTGCCGCCGTCGATGATCGGCTAGACGGCGATCGAGCCGATCGTCACCTTCATCACCCGCCGCAGGCCTGGGCCGCACCGTAGCGACATCCGGTGTTCGATAGCGTGCGACCGCCGGTGGCGGCGCGTGTCGAGACCCGAATGCGAGCGGTGAAGCTGCGATAGCTGCGACATGTGCGAGACCTGCGATATCGCAGGTCTCGCACCTCACCGTCTCGCTCGATGCGAGAACGGACATGAAGAATAGCTGTGACTGGAACCGCCAGCCCAACGTGGACAGGGCGGCAGATGCGATCCTCGCCGAGGGCAAGGCGACGCTTGAGACAATTACCGCCTACCAGGTTGCCGAACGGCTTGGCGGATCGGCGAACCCGTCGCTGTACGCGAAGTTTCGCGACTGGCGCGCGCGGCGTCGGACCGAGGCCGAGCCGGCGACGGTCGACGTGCCTCCCGAGGTCGAAGCCAACATCCGCACGATTTTTGCGCGTCTGACCGACGACGGTATCGGCGCCTGTCTGAACGCAGTGCGCGTAGTCGGCGGCAGTTTCGACCGCGTCGCGGCGCTGCGAGTGGGCGACGCCGAACGCCGTGCCGACAGGGCAGAAGCAGAGACGACGGACGCCTTGGCGATCGGCGAGCGGATCGAGCGGGAGCTAAGTGCCGCGACCGTTAGGATCGCCGAACTGGAGCAGGCGTTGGCCGATGCTCAGCGCCGCGAAGACCGGCTGGCCGGGCGGCTCGAACAGCGTGCAGTCGATCTTGCGGCCGATCTTTCGGTTACACTACGGGACCGCCCGCGCCACGACGCGAGGGCCGTCGCTCCAGGGATCGATATCGCCGGCGGGGACGATGTTGACGACACCGCCGACGACTCCATTTGCGGTGATGCCGGTGATGCCGGTGATGCCGGTGATGCCGGTGATGCCGGTGATGCCGGTGATGCNCCGGCAAGTGTTCGGAGCAGTCCAAAGCCGCAAGCCCCGAAATGCAGCTGCTGCTGACCTTCCAGGGCGCGCCCGGCGAGTCCGAGGACGATCCCGATGCCCGCCATGATTGAGCGTGCAATCCTGGCCGCCATCGGAAACGGCGGAAAACAGCGCCGAAACAGCGGGAAGTTCGGCGCCTCACACAGGTTCATGCCGCTCTCCTTTCACAAGGAGAGTAACATGAACCATCCCCTGTTCGCGTCCGGCACACGGGTCGCTGATGATCCTGTCGCGCGGCTCGACGCGATGATCGCCGATGCCCGCTCGGCAGCGATCGCGGCGGACGCCGAGGTTGCCGCGATCTCGGCGGAGATCGCGGCGATCGAACCGCACCCACATGCCCATGGCCACACAGCCGCGGGTGACTGCGGCTATTCGTCCATGACGCCGCAACATTTCCTGCCGCTTGCCGGCCTGTTGGCTCAGCCATGGTCGGCGACGCTCGCGACTGTTGAGACGATCCGTCAGGAACAGGGATTTGACTATCTTCTCAGGGCGTTCCCCAGCGCGTTCGAGGCGTTGGGCGACGCCCTCGTCGATGGTGGCGCACGCCTGATCGACGATCGTGCCGAATGCGTCGACGATGACCTGACCGTTCTGTTCGCGCGAAAGCCGATGCTTGCGCTCGGCATGGTCTGGCGGCTGTTCGGTTTCCACCGCCGTGATGGTGACGCGTGGGTCGGCATCTTCGCCTATGACGCGGATCTCTTGACCCTGATCGGCTCGACGGAACGCATCACCGCCACGACGATGTTCGGCGATGCGCTTGCGATGACTGTCGCAGCACATCGCATCGAACTGTCCGCGGCTGGCGTCCGCGAACTCCATAAACGCTCCGCCCGCCGCGACGCTGAACGGCAGGCGTCATGGGCCGAAGTGCCCGAGGATTACCGCTTGCGCGGTTCATGGCGTGGCCGAACGATGACAAAGGGACAGCGTCATATGATGCATCGCATCGAGGCGGCGCGCGGCCTTCCCATGCCCATCGCCACGCGCCGCGGTGCTTCTTCCGACGCGATTACCGACGCGGGCGGCAATCCGCGGTTCTGCTCCAGCGGTGAGGAGAACGCGTGATGAGCGACGCCAACCAAGGCTGGGCGCCACGCCCAATGTCGATCACCATCGTCGACAAGGGCGAGACGCTGCAGGTCGATAACGTCGCCAAATGGGTCGAGGAGCGCAAGCAGCTCCTTCGCCAAGCCCGTGACCTCATCAAGGATTATGACGCGCGTCCACCGTCGCTGTACCCGCAATACGGCAAGCTCGTTGGTATCGTTAGACGCTTGGCGGAGATCAAGGTGATCTTCGACATCTACACTCGTGAGCGCAACCGCCACGTTGACGCCAATATCATCGCACTGGTCGCGTATTTCACTGATCCCAAGACGCTGGACGGGATCGATGATTGAACTCACCGACCCCGTCCAGCGCCACATCCACGCAGTCACGGTGCGCGATACCATCGTTCCCGATGATGCCTCCGACCTGGCACTGCCCGCTGGCGTCTCGCCGAAGCAGTTCCAGCGTCTTTGGCGTGCGATGCTGCCCGGTGTCGACTTCGCCGGCCCTGCCATCGCTGCGACGCTCGACGATCCGGTCGGCCGACGGGTCGGCCGGGTCGCATTCGCCCCGCCGTTGCGCGCGATGTGGATCGACGGAGGCTGGACCGGATCCGGTCCGGCGCCGCACCGCCTGCCGGACAACGCAGCGTCGATTGCCACCTTCATCCGCCAGCAGACGCATCTCGCCGCTGATCCAGGCGAAAATGGCGGGCGCGTGCAGCGGCTGCTTGGCTTCAGCATCGCCGACCATTCCCACATCACGGACCTGTTGCGTATCGGTGGCCCCGGGGCACGTCTCTTCATCGCCGCCTCGATGCTGTCCGCTACGTGCTCGGCCTATGAGAAGGCGCGCCAGCGCGCCTCCAATACGGGCCGGCAGAAGGGCGGGGTCGATCGATGCGCCGCGGCGGTCGAGGCTGCACTGATTGGCACGGCGAGGATCGCGACCGACATCCTGTTAAACGATACTGCTGCGCCAAAGGATATCCGCCGCTTCGCCACCCATCTTGTCGATCAGGTCGAGGCCGTCAGGCGCAATCGCCCGACCGGGAGGGTGGAACGATCGGTGCGCATGGCTGCCGCGGCGGCCGACGCCATCCACCTTTGGCTGGTCCGCGGCGTCCTCCACGACATCCCGCTCAATCACGATCGTGATCCCGACCGGCTCCCGCAGCGCCTGGCCGTGGCCAACAGCGAGATGGCGGCGGCTGTCGAGACGATGATCGAGGACGTGCACGTCGTCGATGCCCCGGCGCTGTACGTGCTGATGATGGCGCGCCGCCTCGACGTCGCACTGGAGCGCCATCGCTGGCTCGCTGCCCCACACCCGGTCTTTCGCCTGAGCTATGGCTATGTCGGCGGCCATGCGCTCTACGCCGAGGTCGAGCGGCTCGGCGCCATCGTCGCCAGCATGGCCGGCCGGCAGCGTCAGCAGGATGGCGCCACGCTCGATAGTGCGGCGCTGCGACCAGTTCTATCGGTGCCCGCGGCGATGCAGGCGGCGATCATTGCCCGGAGTGCACCTGGACGGTATTTCGACCTCGGCGCCTATCATCGCGCCGTCACCACCGGCTTCATTCGCGACAGGCAACACTGGATGACAACGACGGCGCCGGACTACACCCACCATGCCTATGCGCTCGGCTCGCGCTTCTGCAACCTGGCGTCCGCCGCCGGCCATGCACCGACCCACGACTTCATCCGCCGCACCGAGCTTGATAAACCGAGCCAACTCGGGCCTCGCAGGCAGCCCGTCGTGCTGTTCTACGGTCTCGACCTTGAAGAAACAGTGATCCTCGGCCTGCGGCAGATCCTCGCCCGCCTTATTCGGCGCGGCGCCGGGACCGACGACTGGCGCATTGCCTTCGGCCGCACCGTTCATCACATTCTCGCCAGGACCGCGCCATCGATCGCCGCGCGACTCGAGATGTCTTCCTGCCTCAAGGCCAATGCCGCGACCTGCAAGGGACTGATCAACCGTGCGACGGCACTCGCCGGACGGTTCGACGACCGCGATCATGATCGTCCCGCCGGCATCGGCTTCGATTACGCCTTGTGGTTCCATCGCAACCGGGGCGCTGCCTTCTGGGATCGTCTGCAGAAGGGCGCGAAGCTCTACGGCGCGTTCGGATCAGCGTTCATCCCTGACGCAGTCCAGCCCGAGCCGCTGCCCGGTCGTCGTGGCCGTCGCACTACGCCAGCCGGTGCGCCGCCCTCGCGCTGGCAGCGGATCATGGCCGAGGCGAAGACGGCGTTCGACGCCTACCGACCGCTTTATCTCAAGAGTCGCCCAACGATTCTCACCGCACGGATCATGGCGCGGATGAGCGAGGGCTATTCCGCGTTGGCATCCGATCCGCAATTCCGCACCATCTTCAGAAACTGAAAAAGAGCGGTTTTCTGCTGGTTTTCAGCGGGAACTTCGCTGCGATTCCCATCAGCAAGTTCGGCGCATGGACAAGCCGCCGCCCAATTTCGACGCTGATCGAGGCAAACTGCAACCCGGCGCGGATTTCGGCACTCGGCCAATCTGGAACGGAGGCAGCCATAGTTCCAATTCAGGTAAGCCGGTTGCAGTCGAGCATGACCGGCAGGCCCGGAGTGTAATGCGCCCCCTCCCGGCGTACAGCGTCTTTCCTTCCAACTTGCCGATCACGCCTGAAGAGATTCATAAGGTTCTGGCAGCGCTTGGCCCCGATCTGGCTGCGCTTTTCGAGGAGTAGAGGTGATGGCGCGTGGACGCGGAACGAAGGTCGACGGGAAACTTCGCGCCTATGCCTACCTGCGGCTCTCGGTCGATAAGGAAGACGGCAACGCCCAGAGCATAGAAGCCCAGCGAAACGCCCTGCGCGCCTACGCCTTGCGCGAGAACATCGAGATAATCGAAGAGTTCGTTGACTCCGGCCTCAGTGGTCAGTCCGCGAAGCGTCCCGAATTTAACCGGATGATCGCGCAGGCGACCGATGGCTCGAAGCCGGTCGAGATGGTCGTGATGTACCGCCTGGCTCGCATGGCGCGGAACATGCGCATCTTCTTCAACGCCCTCGACGCCCTTGGGGACGCGGGCGTTGAAGTCGTGTCGATGACCGAAAATTTTGGCGAGGGACGCTCGAAGCGGATCGGCCAGACCATCAGCGCCATGATTGCGGAGCAGCAGGCGATCGATTCGTCGATCTACACCCGCAAGAGCCGACGGGAGAATGCGCGTCAGGGCTTCTATAACGGCGGCCCGGTGGCCTTTGGTTACGAGACTTATGTCGCTCAGCAGGACGGTCAGAAAGAGCGCATGAAACTGCGGATCGTCCCCGCCGAGGCTTCGACGCTTCAGGAAATCTTCGATTGGGCGGACATGGGCCGGGGCGGCCGCTGGATCGTGAAAACGCTCAACGACCGCGGTACGACGCTACGCGGCGCGAAGTTCTCCAACAGCAATCTGGCAGGCATCCTTGCGCGCGTCATGTATGCAGGGATCTACTACGACAGAACCGCCGACGATGACGGTGACGTCCCCGAGCCGGAGGACTGGATCGCCGTGCCTTGCCCGGTGATCATCGAGCGCGACCAATTGGAGCGAGTGGCGGCGCTCCGCGCCAGCCGCAACCCACGCAAGACCGCGCCGCACATCTCCGCCGGAACCACAATGCTGATGGGCATTGCCAAGTGCGGGATGCCCGACTGCACCTGCGGCATGACCGTGCGATCAGGAAAGGGCGGGCAATATCATTACTACGTTTGCAACGGCCGGGTGAATCAGGGCCGAACCTGCGAAGGGCCGAGCATCCGCCGCGAACAGCTCGATCGCGTCGTCCTCGATGCAGTCGAGCGGCAACTGCTCGCGCCAGCACGCTTGCAGGCGTTGCTTGCCGACGTGGTCAACCTCTCGGATCAAAAGCGCGTGCAACACGAGCAGGAGCTCGCCCACGCTCGTGCCGAACAGACCCGCCTCCGCACTGCAATCGATCGGCTGCTCGTGTTGGTCGAAACCGGCCAGATGGGGCCGCGCGATCCGATCTTCGCGAACCGCATGAGCGAGAACCGCTCGGCGCTGGCCATCGCTACATCACGCATCGACACGCTGGAAACGCAGCTCTCCCGTGGATCGCGCAAGATCACCGCCGAGACGGTCGATAGGTTCGGTGCCGTATTATCGGCCAAGATCCGCGACGACGATCCGACGTTGCGGACTGCTTACCTGCGAATGCTGGTATCCGACGTCACCGTCGCAGCTGACAAGATTCTCATCTTTGGTCCGCGAGCGGCGTTGGAGAACGGAGTCGCCAACGGCGTTCCGCATCTCGAAGGGACGGTGCCCATCTTTGACCGGAAGTGGTGCCGCTTACAGGACTCGAACCTGTGACCCCCGCATTACGAATGCGATGCTCTACCAACTGAGCTAAAGCGGCCCGGGACGGTGTGCCGTCTGGACGCGGGCGATTAGCAGCGGGGGGCGGGGGTGGCAAGCGGATTTGCATAGGAAAGTGTCGCGTCGCGCTTTACCGGACGTTTACCACGCGTGGTACAAAAGGCGAGCGATCGGGCAGAAGGCCCATGGGGACCAGAATATGGACATTGTGGGTGGGGGTTCGGAGCGGGGGGATGGGGACCGGGAGGGTGTTGGTAGCGAAGTGGTCTCCGTCGGGACCGACGAACGCCGCATGCATGTCCGCGCGTACAATTACTGGGTGTCGCTGCTGCACGGGCGGCCGTGCCCGCTGATCGAGTCGCTCGACCCAGCAGGCATCGCCGATTTTGGGCCGAACAGCGTCCTGCTCGACTTCACCGCAGGGCGTGACGATGCCGAGATCCGGTTCCTCGGCCATGCCCTGCGCGAGGAAAGCGGAACCGATTCGTCGATCGTCCGCATGTCGCAGGTACCGTCGCGGTCGCTGCTGTCGCGGCTGACCGACCATTATCTGCAGATCATCGCCAACCGCGCGCCGATCGGGTTCGAGGCCGAGTTCGTCGGCCATCGCGGCTTTCCGATGCTGTACCGCGGGATCCTGATGCCGTTCTCGTCGGACGGGGAGGCGATCGACTATCTGTACGGCGTCATCAACTGGAAGGAAGTGGTCGATGCGAGCGTCCAGTCGCAGCTGGCCGCCGAACTGAGCGAAGCGCGCCGCACCACCACCCCGCGCCGCACCCCCGTCATCGCCACCGCCGCCGCATGGGCGGACGGCCCGAGCGCCCCGATCGAGACCCTGCCGGCCGCCCCCGCCGCGCCGACGCTGTCCGAGCAACTGGTCGCGACGCGCCGCACGATCGAGGCCGGCCCGGCATCGCCCGAAGCGCTGGCCCGGGCGTATGACTTCCTGATCGCCAGCGAACGCGACGCGGGCGGCTATGCCGCGATGCTCGCCGGGGCCGGCCTGACGGTCGATCCGCGCGCGCCGGTCGAGGCGCTGGTCCGGCTGTTGTTCGGCACGCCGCACGAGGGCAATGCCCGCCTGCTCGCCCGCGCGCACCGCGCCGGGGTGGGCGAAGGCGAGTTCGCCGAATGGATCGAGCGGACCGGCGCCCGCCCCGCCGCCGCACCGAACGTGATCGTCCCCGTCGCACCCGGCGACGAACCCTATGTCCTGCTGCTGGCCCGCGCGGTCGATGCCGGGTCGGTCGAGATCATCGGCCGGGTCGCGGCGGATGCGGCGTTCGTCGACGCCGCCGTGCGCGATCTGGGATATTGAGGGCGGTTTCGGCAGGCGGTCGCGGGCACCGGTTGATCTGACACCGGAGCCGGCGATGCCGGCGTGACCGCCGACGGCCGGTATCGCAGCCGGCCGGCCGACGGTCGCCAACGACCATCGGCCGTACCGTCACTCCTCGGGACTAAACACCTACCGCGCCAGCAGGACGCGGGCCTGTCCGGCGATCTGGGCCAGCATGGCGGCGCTGGCCACCGGGGCCTGCCGCGCGCGGTGGACCAGCGCGGCGAACTGGGCGACGCGGTCGCGGTTTGCCTCCAGCCATTTCTCGACCGCCGCCTGCGGGTCCTTGCCGGCATTGCGGTTGAGGAATTCGAAGCGCAGCTGCTGAAAATCGCGGGCGAGGCCGGCGATCAGCAGCCGCTCCCACGGATCGCCGGTCTGGATGCGTGCGGCCACGGCCTGTGCCCAGTCCAGCCCGAGCGCGAAGCCGAGATGGGTAAAGGCCAGCGTCAGCCGCGTTTCGTCGAGCTTCAACCGCTGGCCGAGATCGGCGAGGCCGACCGCGCCGTCGAGTTCGAACAGGCGTACCACCTGTCCGGCCAGCTCCTGCGGTGCCCCCGCATCCTGCAGGATGCCGGCGATCCGGTCGCGCTGTTGCGCCGCCTCGGCACGCAGCAGCGAGCTGGTCTGCCCGGCAAGGCTCGCCACGCCCTTTTGCAGGTGCGCCACGGCCCGCGCCGGGGGAGTGCCCGCCGGGAAGGCGCGCAGCAGGTCGGCGATCTGCGAGCGGACACCCACCGCGACTTCGTCGAGCAACGCGATGCGGGCACGCTCCGAAATGTCGGCAGCCTCGATCCGGTCGTACAGCTTGTTCGTGTCGAACAGGCGTTCGGCGGCGACGAACATCGCGGCGATGTCGGCCAGTGCTTCGCCCTCTTCCTCCGCCAGTTCGAAGACGTGCAGCACGCCCAGCCGGTTGACGATCCGGTTGGCGAGCTTGGTCGCGACGATTTCCCCGCGCAGCCGGTGATCGAGAATCGCCTGTTTGTGGCGTTCCTGCATCTCGCGCGGGAAGGCGGCGAGCAGGTCGCCGGCCATATCGGCATCGGTCGCGACGGCGGAGTGTTCGATCGCCTCCTGCAACGCCAGCTTCACGCTGGCCAGCAGCACCGCCAGTTCGGGGCGGGTCAGCCCGCGTCCGTCCTGTGCGCGGCGGACATAGTCGTCATTGCCGCTCAACCCCTCGACCACGCGGTCGAGCTTGCCGGCGGCTTCGAGCATTTCGATCACGCGGACATAGCTCGGCACCGCGACCGGCCCGTCATTCTCCATCACCGACAGCGCCAGCGTCTGGAGCCGGTTATCCTCCAGCACCAGATGCGCGACGTCGTCGGTCATCCGCACCAGCAACGCGTTGCGATCGTCCTGCGTCAGGCGTCCTTCGATCACCTCGCGGTTCAGCGCGATCTTGATGTTCACTTCATTGTCCGAACAATCGACGCCGGCCGAATTGTCGATGAAGTCGGTGTTGATCCGCCCGCCATTGGCGCTGAACGCGATGCGCGCCGCCTGCGTCACGCCGAGGTTCGCGCCTTCGCCGATCGCCTTGGCACGCAGGGTCTGCGCATCGACGCGAATCCGGTCGTTGGCGGGATCGCCGACATCGAGATGGCTTTCGGCGCGATCCTTCACATAGGTGCCGATGCCGCCGAACCAGATCAGGTCGACCGGTGCCTTCAGAATGGCAGAGATCAGCGCGCTCGGTTCCATTTCGCGGTCGGTGACGCCCAGCATCGCGCGGACCGCATCGGTCAGCGGGATCGTCTTGGCGGTACGCGGGAACACGCCGCCGCCCGCGGAAATCAGCGACGGATCGTAATCGGCCCAGCTCGACCGCGGCAAGGCGAACAACCGGTCGCGTTCGGTCCAGCTGGCTGCCGCATCGGGTTCGGGGTCGAGGAAGATGTGGCGATGGTCGAACGCCGCCTTCAGCCGGATCGCCTTCGACAGCAACATGCCGTTGCCGAACACGTCGCCCGACATGTCGCCGCAGCCGACCACGTCGATCGACTGCGTCTGCACGTCGACGCCCAGTTCGAGGAAATGGCGCTGCACCGAAATCCACGCGCCCTTGGCGGTGATGCCCATCGCCTTGTGATCGTAGCCGACGCTGCCGCCGCTGGCGAAGGCATCGCCCAGCCAGAAATTGCGTTCGAGCGCCAGCGCGTTGGCGACGTCGCTGAACGTCGCCGTGCCCTTGTCCGCCGCGACGACGAAATAGGGGTCCTCGCCGTCATGGATGGTCACGCCCTGCGGATGGACGACCTTCCCATCGACGATATTGTCGGTGATCGACAGCAGCGAGCGGATGAAGATGCGGTAGCTTTCGGTCCCCTCGGCGATCCATGCATCGCGGTTCGAAGGTGCGGGCAGTTGCTTGGGGTAGAAGCCGCCCTTGGCACCGGTCGGCACGATCACCGCGTTCTTGACGCGCTGCGCCTTCATCAGACCCAGGATTTCGGTGCGGAAATCGTCGCGCCGGTCGGACCAGCGCAGCCCGCCGCGCGCGACCGGTCCGGCGCGCAGGTGGATGCCCTCCACGCGGGGGCTGTACACGAACACCTCGCGCCACGGCAGCGGCTTGGGCAGGCCCGGCACCTTCGCGCTGTCGAGCTTGAACGCCAACGCCTCTTGCGACGCCGGGGCGAAGGCGTTGGTGCGCAGCGTGGCGGCGACCACGCCGCGATAGCTGCGCAGGATGCGGTCGTCGTCGATCGCCGACACCGCGTCGAGGCCGGTTTCGATCGCGGTATCGGCGATGGTGACGCCGGCTTCGCGGTCGGCCCGCGACGGGTCGTGCGCGGCGTTGAACCGCTCGATCAAGGCAGTGGCAACGCCCGGCGCGCGGCGCAGCGCATCGACGGCGGTGGCGAGGCTGTAGCTGAGGCCCGTCTGGCGCAGATACCGGAACCATGCGCGCAGCAGCACGACGGCGGTCGGGGCGATCCCCGCCTCGACGGTCAGGCGGTTGAACGCGTCGTTTTCGGCGCGGTTTTCCAGCACCGCCTCGATCGCGCGTTCGACCACCGGTACATCGAATTTCGGCGCGACGCCCGACGCCAGCTCCACCTCGAAATCATGGATGAAGGTCTTTTCGTCATCCTCGAGCCGGGTCGGCAGTTCCTCGATCACGCGGAAGCCGAAATTCTCGAACACCGGCACCGCATCCGACAGCGGCAGCGCGCCGCCGCGGCGATAGACCTTGATCCGCATCCGTTCGCCGGGGGCGGTGAGGATGCGCACCGACCGCGACGTCGCATCGGTCAGGCCGGCGACGCGGACGATGTCGCGGGCCGCCTCGTCGGGCAGGTTCGAATTGCGGTAGTTGGCGGGAAAGGCGTTGGCGAAGCGCAGCGCCATGCGCGTCGCCCCTTCGGGGGCCAGTTCGGTCAGCGCCCCTTCGACCGCCGGCCGCCAGCCGCGCACCATGCGTTCGATCCGGCGGTCGAGGTCGCCCGCCTCGGGCATCCGTCCATCCTGTCGCAGGTCGAGGACGTAGCGGATCAGTGCCGCCTCGCCATCCTCCATCGCGATCGACCAGTTGAGGATCGACGCATTGGCCGCCTGTGCCAGCATGTCGCCGATCGCGAGCCGCCGCTGCGTCGTCACGTCGTCGCGGCCGAGCCAGACGAAGGCGAACAGATGCCGGCCGAGCGCCGAGCGGATCAGCACGAGGCGCGAGCGGGGCCGGTCGGCGACCGACATGGCGGTCAGCGCCAGTTGTTCGAGCGCGTCGGGGCTGAACGCGGTGGTCAGGTCGTGCGGCAGCGTGGAGAGCGCGTGGCTCAGCGCCTTGCCCGCATGGCCCGACGGGTCGAAGCCGAATTTGGTGCGCAGCGCCGCCAGATTGCGGCGCAGCACAGGCACGTCGGCCGGATCGGCCTGCAACGCGGCGCTGGTCCACAGCCCGCCATGGATCGAAAGGCCGGTCACGGTGTCGCCGTCGACCACCGGGACCAGCACCAGATCAATCGGCGCGCGGCGATGGACGGTCGAGATGCAGTTGGATTTGAGCAGCAGCGGCTGGCGGTTGCCGGCGTCGAACCACTCGATCGCGCGCTGGCGCGATGCGTCGGCGAGGAGCGGCACGTCGAGCCGCGCGCGCGACAGGCCCAGCCGTTCGCCGACCACACCGTCGCGCGACCAGCGTTCATGCGCCAGCTGCGTCAGGTTGCCGGCGACGAACCAGTTCAGCAGCGCCGCATCCTCGGCCGTGTCGGCCTGGGCGGTCAGCCGTGCGGCATCGGCCTGCATCGCCGCCTGCATCGCCCGCCAGTCGGCGACGGCGGCGCGGACATGGTCGAGATTGCGTTCGATCTCGGCGACCAGCGCGTGACGCACGCGGGCATCGGCGCGCTCCATCTCGATATAGATCATCGATTCGCGGCGACCCTCGCCCGCCAGATCGGTCAGCGTGCCCGCCGCGTCGCGGGTGACCGGCGCGACCGGGTGCAGGATCCGGTCGATGGCGATGTCGTACGCGACGATGGTGCTGGCGATCGAATCGACCAGGAAGGGCATGTCGTCGTTGATGACCGCCAGCCGCATCCGCCGCGCCTCGCCCCGGCTCAGCGTCTCCAGCGCGACGCTGACCGTGCCGGGCGACCGGTGGGCCGCGGCCGCTGCCACGAACTGCGCGGCATCGGCGCGGGCGGCGGTGTCCAGACCTTCGATTTCGCCGGGGAGCGCACTGTCGACCAGCAGCGTTTCCAAAGGGCGGGCGAGCTTGGCTTTTGGTGTCATGGCCGGGATATGCGACGCCTTGCCGACCGGCTCAACCCTTGTGGCAGTTGCGAACAAAATGTCGCGATGCGGCAATTATATTACTTGGTCAGTCTCGGCATTTTTGCGTGCCTGCGTTAACCCGGCAATAAAGAAGGTAATTGTCTGATATGTCGTCCCGCGGTAAGGGCGTGACAACGTTGTCGGCACCAAGCCGGGGGCAGGGGGAGAGCAGCGATGCGCGGATGGGCGGCGGCACTGGCTTCATGGGCGCTGGTCGCAGGGGTGGCGGCGTCGGCTGCACCCGGCGACGTGCCGCGGATCGAGCGCCGGGACGGTCGCCATGCGTTGCTGGTCGACGGTGCGCCGTTCCTGATGCTGGGCGTGCAGGCGAATAATTCGAGCAACTATNGCAGATCGAACCGGTCGAGGGGCAGTTCGATTTCAGCTATCTCGACGCGTTGCTGCCGCAGGCGCGCGAACACGGGGTCAAACTCGTATTGCTGTGGTTCGGCACGTGGAAGAACACCTCGCCGGGCTATGTCCCGGCATGGGTGAAGCGCGACAATGCCCGCTTCCCGCGGATGCGGACCAAGGACGGCAAGACGCATTACGCCTTGTCGCCGCATGGCGAAGCGACGTTCGAGGCCGACCGCAAGGCGTTCGTCGCGCTGATGCGGTATCTGAAGGACCACGACCCCGATCACAGCGTCATCATGGTCCAGCCGGAGAACGAGACCGGCGTGTACCAGCAGACGCGCGACTATTCGCCCGAGGCCAACCGCCTGTTCGCCGGCGACGTGCCCGCCGCACTGGCGAAGCAGACCGGCAAGCGCGGCAACTGGACGCAGGTCTATGGCGACAATGCCGAACCGGCGTTCAACGCATGGTACACCGCGCGCTATATCGACCGGATCGCCGCGGCGGGGAAGGCGGTGTGGAAGCTGCCGATGTACGTCAACGCGGCGGTCGGTGGCCCCTTCGCGCCGCCGGGCAAGTCGGGTGGCGCGAGCGGCGGTCCCGACTGGCAGGTGATCGATGTGTGGAAGGCGGCGGCACCGAACCTCGATGCGGTCGCACCCGACCTCTATACCCGCGATGCCAGGGACTATCTGAAGTTCCTCGACCATTATGCGCGGCCGGACAACCCGCTGATGGTGCCCGAAACCGGCAATGCCGTCGATTTCGCGCGCTTCCTGTGGCCGACCATTGGGCGCGGCGGCATCGGCTGGGCACCGTTCGGCATGGATGGCACCGGATATTACAACTATCCGCTGGGCGCGGTGACGCTGGACGATGCCACGATCGAGGCATTCGCGAGTAAATACCGGTTCCTGAAACCGATGGCGCGTGGCTGGGCGGCAATGGCGCTGGCGCATCCCGGCTGGGGTACTGCCAAGGGCGCGCCCGACGCCGAACAGGCGACGGTCATGGGCCGGTGGCGCGTATCGGCCAAATATGGCGAGTGGCAGTTCGGGTCGATGGATTCACCATGGCTGAAGGCCGCACCGCCCGCCACCGCCACGCAGCCGGTCGGCGGCATGGCGGTATTGCAGGTCGCGCCCGACCAGTTCCTCGTCACCGGGACCGATGTGCGCGTGAACGTCGACCTGGCCGACAAGGGCAAGGGCGACACCGCGATGTTCATGAAGGTCGAGGAGGGGACGCTGGCCGATGACGGCCGCTTCGTCGCCCGCCGGGTGATGAACGGCGACCAGACCGATTATGGATTGAACTTTACCGCGCAGCCGATGCTGCTGCGCGTGACGATGGGGACGTATCGCTGATGAAGACGCTTCGCTGGACGCTATTGTCGCTTGCCCTGTCGGTATCCATGCCGGCGCTCGCCGCCGATGTGGCGAAGGTGCCGGGCGGGGTGGTCGTAACGCCCGATGCCGGCCCGGCCAAGCGGGTGCGGGTGCTGGTCTATGGTCCCGACCGGTTCCGGGTGACGGCGGTGCCCGATGCCAGCCTCGACACGCCCGACAGCCTGATGGTGACCGCCAAACCCGCCGGTGCCTTCACGGTGCGCGAGACGCCAAAGATGGTCGTGGTCAAGACCGCTGGTGGATCGGCCGAGATCGACACCGATAACGGGCAGGTTCGCTTTCGCGATGCCGCGGGCCAGCTGACGCTGGAGGAAGCGCCGCGCGCCGCGTTCGTGCCGCGCAGTGCCGGGGGCGAGCAGTTCGTCTCGATCCGCCAGCAGTTCAACCGCGCCACCGACGAAGGCTTCTACGGTCTGGGCCAGCATCAGAACCGGCAGATGAATTACAATGGCGAGGACGTCGAACTCGCCCAGCATAACATGGACATCGGCATCCCGTTCGTCGTGTCGACCAAGAACTATGGGGTGCTGTGGGACAATAACGGCATCACCCGCTTCGGCAATCCGCAGCCCTACAAGCTGGTCGGCGAAGGGATGAAGGTCATGTCGGGCGGGCAGGCCGGGTGGCAGGCGCAATATTATCTGGGCGACCGGCTGGCGGTGACGCGCCGCGAGCCGACCATCAACTATCAGTTCATCAAGGATCAGGCGAACTGGCCGGCGGAGGCGAAGGCACAGACCGTCGCGGCGACCACTGGACAGAATACCGCCGGCAATGCGGTGCAGACGCAAAAGGTCGTGTGGACCGGCACCTTGATGCCGACCGCGACGGGCATGCAGAAATTCCGGCTCTATTCGTCGAGCTATGTGAAGGTGTTCGTCGACGGCAAGGAAGTGCTCAACCGCTGGCGGCAGAACTGGAACCCGTGGTTCCATAATTTCGATTTGCCGATGACCGCCGGAAAAGCCGCCGAAGTGCGGATCGAGTGGGAGCCGAACGCCGGCTATATCGCGCTGTTCCAGAACGATCCGTTGCCGCAGGCCGACCGCCATTCGCTCTGGTGGTCGTCGGACGTCGCCCATGCGCTCGATTATTATTATGTCGCGGGCAAGAACATGGACGGCGTCATCGCCGGATACCGCGCGCTGACCGGCAAGGCGGCGCTGATGCCGCGCTGGGCCTATGGTTTCTGGCAGAGCCGCCAACGCTACAATACCCAGGCCGAGGTCGAGGGTGTCGTCGCCGAATATCGCAAGCGCGGCCTGCCGCTCGACAATATCGTGCAGGACTGGTTCTACTGGCCCGAGGACCAGTGGGGCTGCCACTGTTTCGACACCAAGCGTTTCCCCAGGCCGCAGGCGATGGTCGACACCGTCCATAGCCAGAACGCGCGGATCATGATTTCGGTGTGGCCGAAATTCTATCCGAACACCAAGAACGCGCAGGAACTGGCCGCCAAGGGCTATCTGTATCAGGGTAACCTGATCGCGAAGGAGCGCGACTGGGTCGGCAAGGGCTATCTGAACACCGATTACGATCCCTATGCGCCCGAAGCGCGCGCGATCTATTTCCGGCAGATGAAGGAGGCGCTGGTCGACAAGGGCTTCGACGCGTGGTGGATGGACGCGACCGAACCGGATATCCATTCGAACCTGTCGATCGAACAGCGCATCGACCGGATGGGACCGACCGCGCAGGGGCCGGGCGAGGAGTTCTTCAACAGCTATCCGCTGGTCCATGCCGAGGGGGTCGCCGACGGATTGCGCGTCGCCAAGCCCGATGTGCGCCCGTTCATCCTGACGCGGTCGGGCTATGGCGGCATCCAGCGCGCCAGTGCCGCCTTGTGGTCGGGCGACGTCGCATCGCGCTGGGACGATCTGCGCGACCAGATTTCGGCGGGCGTGAACTTGTCGATGTCGGGCATTCCCAACTGGACCCATGATATCGGCGGCTTCGCGGTCGAGGATCGCT
>NZ_LMLN01000012.1:16877-17019 GCF_001421915.1 Sphingomonas sp. Leaf62
TCCGCTGTTCCGCAGCCATGGCGAGACGCCGTATCGCGAAATCTATGAGCTGGGAGCCAGCGATCCGGCGCTGTACGATGCGCTCGCGACCTATGACCGGCTGCGCTACCGCCTGCTGCCCTATATCACGTCGCTGGCGGCG
>NZ_LMLN01000012.1:17059-155989 GCF_001421915.1 Sphingomonas sp. Leaf62
GTCGACGACGAATATATGTTCGGATCGGCGTTTCTCGTCGCGCCGGTCACGCAGTTCCGCGCGACCAGCCGGTCGGTGTATCTGCCGGCCGGGGCCGACTGGTACGACTTCACGACCGGTGCCTATGTGAAGGGCGGGCAGACGATCACCGCCGCTGCCCCGATCGCGGTCCTGCCGCTCTATGTCCGTGCCGGATCGATCGTGCCGACGGGCGCGGCGGTGCAGTCGACTGCCGAGAAGCTCGATGCGCCCTATGTGTTGCATGTGTTCACCGGCAAGGACGGGGCATACTCGCTGTTCGAGGATGACGGCCTGAGCGAGGGCTATCGCAAGGGGCAGTCATCGCAGATTCCGCTGACGTGGAACGAGGCGACAAAGACGCTGACGATCGGCGCGCGCAAGGGCAGCTTTGCGGGGATGGCGGCGAAGCGGTCGATGTCGGTGCGCTTCCACACGCCGGGCAAGGCGGTCGCGCCGGACTTCGCCGACAATGCGGCGACGGCGTTCGTCTATGACGGGCGGGCGGTGAGCGTGCCGTTGTCGGGGCGGCCGCAGACGCGATAAACCCCCCGTCCTTCCCGCGAAGGCGGGAATTCATATACGCTGTCGCTGCGCAAGGGTCGCATCGTCGGCGGCAATGGATCCCCGCCTGCGCGGGGATGACGGGCGGTTTGGGAGACGGGGTATGATGGACGCGAAACGCATTCCCTTCGGCACGCTGGACGGCGCGCCCGCCGAGGCGATCGAGCTTCGCGCGGGGTCGCTGTCGGCGCGTATCCTGCCGTTTGGAGCGACGCTGCAATCGCTGTGCGTGCCCGATCGCGACGGGGCGGTGGCCGATGTCGTGCTGGGGTTCGACGACGTGCAATCCTATCGCGACCGGCCGTCATGGTTCGGGGTGACGGTCGGCCGCTATGCCAACCGGATCGCGGGCGGGCGGTTCAGCCTCGACGGGCGGACCTACACCCTCGAAACCAACAACGCGCCCAACCATCTGCACGGCGGGTCGGACGGGTTCGACCAGCGGCTGTGGGACGTGGCCGAGATCGGCAACGACGACGATGCGGCGTGGGTGCGGCTGACGCTGACCAGCCCCGATGGCGATGCCGGCTATCCGGGCACGTTGCGGGCGGGCGCGACCTATCGCCTGACGTCGCAGGCGCTGACGATCGACTATGATGCGACGAGCGATGCGCCGACGGTCGTCAACCTGACCAACCACGCGTTCTTCGACCTGGGCGGGCGGGGCGAGGCGCTGCGCCATTTGCTGACGATAGAGGCGGACGCGTATCTGCCGGTCGATGCGACGTCGATCCCGACCGGCGAGCAGCGCGGCGTCGCGGGCACCCCGTTCGACTTCCGCACCCCCCATGCGATCGGCGACCGGGTGCGTGACGGGCAGGACGAGCAGATCGCGATCGGGCGCGGCTACGACCATAATTTCATCGTGCGCGGGGACGCGGGTACGTTACGTGCCGCCGCCGTGCTGGCCGATCCGGAATCGGGCCGGGTCATGACGCTGTCGATCACCGCGCCGGGGCTGCAACTCTATTCGGGCAATTTCCTCGGCGGGGCGGAGCCGGGCAAGGACGGGCGACTGTACCGGCAGGGCGATGCCGTGTGTCTGGAGCCGCAGGCATGGCCCGATACGCCGAACCGGCCGGAATTTCCGTCGGCGCGACTGGACCCGGGCGCGCGGTGGAACAGCGGCATGCGGTTCGCCTTTTCCGCCGCCTGACCGGGCGTGCCACGCCGCGACGGGCGGCCATTGCGCGGTGCACAACCCTGCTTGACGAAAACGTTTGCGTTTGCGAACGGCTTTAATCCTATGAAGCACCCCCTTCTCCTTGCCGCCACTGCCGCGGCCTTCGCCCTTTCGGCCTGCGGTCAGTCGCAGCCGGAACAGCTCGACACCCGCGCCGCCGATCCGCTGGCCGCCGAAGTCGCCAACCGCGCACCCGTGGAACTGCCGCCGCCCGTCAAGGCGAGCGTGACGTTCCGCTGCAAGGACAACACGCTCGTCTATGTCGACTTCTTCGATGGCGACACGCAGGCGAATTTCCGCAGCAAGCAGGGCGACATGCCTGTCCGCCTGAAGGCCGAGGAAAAGGGCAAGCCGCTGACCGCCGAGGGCGGCTACAGCCTGACCGGTAGCCCGAAGAGCATCACCCTGACCCAGCCGGGCAAGGCGGCGCAGGCCTGCAACGCATGATGTGATTGCCGATGCGGCCACCTTCCGGGCCGCAACTCGGAAACCGTGCCTGACGGCCGGCGGAGCGATCCGCCGGCCGTTTTCTTTTGGGGAGCTTTTACTCCCCTCCCTTGGCAGGGAGGGGGCAGCCTTCAGTACTTCACCCGCGTCGCCCGCAGCTTGTAACGCTTGAGCGCGTCCTGCACGCTGCCGGTGCCGGCCAGATGGCCCGCGCCGACCGCGACGAAGACGGTGCCGGGGCGCTTCATCCGTTCCTCGATCCACTTCGCCCAGCGGGCGTTGCGGTCGGTCAGCAGGACGCGGCGCAGTTCGGGGGAGACGGTCATGTCCTCGTTCATCGTCGCGGCGAGCGCGGCTGGATCGCCCTTGGCCCATTGGTCGACCATCTTGTCGATCTGTTCGCCGGCGGTCGGCAATTCCTTGATCGTTTCGCTCAAGAAAGTGACCTGCGCGGCATCGGACAGGGCGTCGAAGAAGCCGAACTGCTGTTCGAGCGTTTCGAGGCCGGTGACCGGCTTGCCCGCGACCTTCGCCGCCTGCGAGATGGTCTGTTCGGCACCGCTTTGGGGATCGTAGCCCTGCTTCTGCAAGGTCACGAGCGTGAGCGTCGAGGCAGCGAACCACGGATCGAGCTGTTCGAGCGCCCCCGCCGGCAGGCCGGCATCGGCCACCGCCCTGGCATAGGCGTCGCGTTCGGCGGCGGGCAGCTTTTCGCTGAGCTTCGGACCGGTCACGTTGACGGCGGACTTCATCACCGCCGCCTGCGCCTGTTCGGGCGTCGGCATCGGAATTTCGAGCACGACCTCGTTCGATTTGTCGAAGGCGGTCTTCACCGCTTCGTCGAACCACGACAGGCCGGGTTTCAGGACGTGGATCGTCCCGAACAGATAGATGGTCGTGTCCTTGTCCCTGACCACCCACAGCGCCGGATCGGCTTCGCGCGGGGCAGCGGCGGCGGGGTCGGCGGAGGTGGTATCGGCCGGGGCTTCGGCGGCCGGGGCCGGTGCGGTCTGCGCCATGGCGGGCAGGGCGGTCATCAGGCTGAACGCGGCGCCGAAGCGCAGCAGGATCGAGGGCATCGGCGTCTCCAAAGCACCGGCGAACCGGCAGTCCCGCTTGCATAGCAGCGGCCGGCCCCATGCGACAGGCCGCAGGAACGGACGCGGCAGACGCTTCGTTGGGTTTGCATCTCCGCCCGTCTTCAGGGCCTTGCCGGGACCTCCGCTATGCCGAACACCACCGCCGCCCCCGATCGACCCGATGCGAAGGGGGCGGAGGCCGCGATCGGACCCGTCGCGGCATTGCTGGCGGAAGAAATGGCGACGCGTTCGGTGCTGTTCATCGCCTCCGACGAACTGCGCGCCGGCGCGATCGCGGCGGCGCTGACCGCGTTCGCACCCGATGTGGAGGTGGTCCACCTGCAGTCCAGCGACGCGCTGCCCGGTGACGATGCTCCGGCATCGCCCGGCAATGCCGGTGCGCGGGTCGCGGCGCTGCGCCGGTTGCGGCGCGCATCGGTCACCAGTCGCCGCGTCGCGTGCATCACCACGCCGGAAGCGACGGCGGTGCGGGTTGCCGCCCCGGACGATTTCGACGCCGCGCCGCCGGTGCTGCGGATTGGTGATGCGATCGACATGACGGACTTTGCCGAACGCGCGGTCGAGCTGGGCTATGTCGTCGACGACCGGGTCGACGAACCGGGCGAGGTCGCGGTGCGCGGCGGGGTGGTCGACATCTTTCCCGCCGATGCGATCTGCCCGATCCGGGTGACCGTCGAGGACGGCGCGATCCGCACGATCCGGAGCTATGATCCGGTCACGCAGCGCGGCGATGCCGATCTGGGCGAGGTGACGATCGGCCGCGCCGCCGAGCCGGTGACGGCCGAGGGCGTGTCGCTGCTGGATCATCTGCCCGAAGCGGCGGTGGCGATGGACCCGGATGTCGAGCGCCGCAGGGCGCGTTTCCTCGATCTCGCCGAGGATGCGACGCGCCGGCGGCGGCGCGGTGCGGCGGCGCTGGTCGACCGGGCGGCATGGGAGCAGTTGCTCAAGGGCCGCGACCGGATCGAGGTGCCGGCGGATGCCGCGCCGCCGCCGCGCTTCGTCACCAGCCGGGCACCGACGCGTGCGTTCGGCAAGTTCGCCCGCGAGGTGCTCGACGGTGGACGGCTGGTGCTGGCCGGCAGTCCGCGCGACCTGCGTTTCCTGCGCAAGCGGCTGGCGACGCTGGGCCGGACCGAACCGGTGACGATCGGGTCGTGGGACGAAGCGGTTCGTGCCGAGCCGGGCAGCGCGATGCTGCTGGTCGCACCGATCGATCGCGGTTTCGTGGCCGATGGCGTGACGGTGGTGACCGGCGGCGACCTGCTCGGCGGGCGGGCGCGGGGTGACGAGCTGGCGGCGGCAAGCGCCAATCCGTTGTTCGCCGAAGCGGGCGAGTTACGGGTCGGCGACGTGATCGTCCATGAGGATTTCGGCATCGGCCGCATCGTCGGGCTGGAGCAACTGCCCGGCGAGGAAGCGGGCGACGCCGTCGTGCTGGAATATGCCAAGGGCGCGCGGCGGCTGGTGCCGGTGGCAGAGGCCGACCGCATCTGGCGCTATGGCGCGGACGGTGATGCGGTCACGCTCGATGCGCTCGACGGATCGAGCTGGCAGAAACGGCGCGGCGCGATCGACGCGGCGATTGCCGAGAGCGCGCGCGAACTGGCGGCGATCGCGGCGGCGCGCGATGCGATCGAGGTCGCGGCCGTGGAGGCCGATATCGCCACCTATGAACGCTTCGCCGCCGGCTTTCCGTTCACCGAAACCCCCGATCAGGCGCGCGCCATCGCCGCCGCCCGTGCCGATCTGGCTGCGGGGCGACCGATGGACCGGCTGGTCATCGGCGATGTCGGCTATGGCAAGACCGAGGTCGCGCTGCGCGCCGCCGCGATCGTCGCGCTGGCGGGGCGGCAGGTCGCCATCGCCGCGCCGACCACGGTGCTGGTCCGCCAGCATGTCGAAACCTTTCGCCGCCGGTTCGAGGGAACCGGGATCGAGGTCGCCGGCCTGTCGCGCCTGTCCGATGCAACCGAGAAGAAGCGGGTCAAGGCGGGGCTTGCCGACGGATCGATCGGCGTCGTGATCGGGACTCAGGCGGTGGCGGGCAAGGATGTCGACTATCGCGATCTGGCACTGGTGGTGATCGACGAGGAACAGCGGTTCGGCACCAAGGACAAGGCGCGCCTGCGCGACATTGCCGACCATGTCATGACGCTGTCGGCGACACCGATCCCGCGCACGCTGCAAAGCGCGTTGATCGGGTTGCAGCAATTGTCGGTCCTCGCCACCCCGCCGGCGCTGCGCCAGCCGATCCGTACCGCGGTGACCGCGTTCGACGAGGTGACGGTCCGCACCGCGTTGCTGCGCGAACGGACGCGCGGCGGGCAGAGCTTCGTCGTGGTGCCGCGGATCGAGGATATCGCGCCGCTGGAGGAACGGCTGCGCAAGATCGCGCCCGAACTGACCCTGACCGTCGCGCATGGCAAGATGCCGGCGGCGGAGATCGACGCGGCGATGGTCGGCTTCGCCAATGGCGAGGGTGACGTGCTGCTGGCGACCAACATCATCGAGGCTGGGCTGGACGTACCGCGCGCCAATACGATGATCGTCCACCATGCCGACCGGTTCGGCCTGTCGCAGCTGCACCAGTTGCGCGGGCGCGTCGGACGCGGCGGGCGGCGCGGGCAGATCCTGCTGCTGACCGATCCCGAGCATTCCATCGCCGAGGCGACGCTGAAGCGGCTGCGGACGTTGCAGGCGTTCGACCGGCTGGGCGCGGGCTTCGCGATCAGCGCGCGCGACCTCGACCTCCGCGGGGCGGGCGATCTGGTCGGCGAGGCGCAGGCCGGGCATATGAAGCTGATCGGCATCGATCTGTACCAGTATCTGCTCGGTCGTGCGCTGCGCGCGGCACGGGGCGAGGTGGTCGACCGGGTCGTGCCCGAACTGCATCTCGGCATTGCCGGGCGCCTGCCCGAGGGATGGATCCCCGAAACCGAGATGCGGCTGATGCTCTATGGTCGTCTTGCGCGGATCGAGGATGCCGGCACGCTCGATGCGTTCGAGGAGGAGCTGGAGGACCGGTTCGGCACCCTGCCCGAGGAAGCGCGGTTGCTTATCGATCTGGCGCGCATCCGGTTGCTGGCGCAGGCGGCGGCGGTGGCGAAGGTCGATGCCGGCCCGGCGGCGATCGCCCTGACGCCGCAGGGGGGCAGCGACGTGCCCGATGTGGACGGGCTGACCGAAAAGAACGGGCGGTGGATCGTCGCGGCGCGGATCGACGATGCCGGCGAACGGCTGACCAGGGTGCGCGACGTGCTGGAGACGGTGGCGGCCTGAGAATCGGTTCGAAAACGCGCGATTGCGCGTTTTGCGGGCCGGTACCGCCTTGAAACTCGCCCTTTTCGCGCGTTTCCAGACCGACGCTGAAAACCGTTGGCATCGTTGCCGTTCCTGTCCGATGCTGCGGGGATGAACGCGATATTCATCACCGGCGGCGGGTCGGGTATCGGGCGGGCGGTGGCGCAGTTGTTTGCCGGCCGGGGCTGGCGGATCGGGCTGGCGGACGTCAATGCCGCGGGACTGGCGGAGACGGCGGCGTTGTTGCCCGGCGGCGCGGCGACGTTCGTGTTCGATGTGACCGACCGTGCCGCGTGGGATGCGCCGCTCGCCCGCTTTGCCGGAGACGGCATTGACGTGCTGTTCAATAACGCCGGCATCGCGTCTGGCGGCGTCTTTGCGGAGATGACGCCCGCCGCGATCGAACGGACGATCGCTGTCAACCTGACCGGGGTCATCCACGGCGCCCATGCCGCGCATTCGTTTCTGAAGGCGAGCGGTGGCTGCCTGCTGAACACCGCATCGGCGGCGGGGATTTACGGGACGGCGGGGGCGGCGGTCTATTCGGCAACGAAGTTCGGGGTGCGTGGGCTGACCGAGGCCCTCGACGGCGAATGGGCGGCGGACGGCATCCGCGTACGCTCGCTGATGCCGGGGTTTATCGACACGCCGCTGCTCGACGCGCCTCTGGCGGGGAGCAATTACAACGTCCGCCAGCAGGTCCGCGCGGCGGGGCTGGAGTTTACGCCCCTAGAGGTGGTGGCGCAGGCGGCGTGGGACGCGGTCCATGGCGAGGCGATCCACACGCCCGTCGGGCCGACCGCGAGGCGGATGCGCTTCGCCGCGCGCTGGATGCCGGGGAAATTACGGCAGCAGATGCGGCGGCGATAGTATCGCACGATTTCCGTCATCCCCGCCTGCACGGGAATGACGATCTGCCTATTCCACCAGCGCGTCGATCGCCTGCGCCATGTCGATATCGCGGTCCGACAGCCCGCCCGCGTCGTGGGTGGTGAGCAGAATGTCGACGCGGTTGTAGACGTTCGACCATTCGGGGTGATGGTCGGCCTTTTCCGCCAGCAGCGCGACCTGCGTCATGAACGCGAACGCTTGGCTGAAATTGTCGAAGGTGAAGCTGCGCACGATCGCGTCCCGCCCGCCATCATGGTCCCAGTCGGGCAGGCCGTCGAGCGCATCGGCGCGTTCGGCTTGGCTCAGCGGTTCCATCGTCGCTCCCTTGTCTCGTGGTGGCGGCAAGGCCTATTGCGTGGACCATGTCCGATCAAGCGCGAACCGCCCCGAGTGCCGCCGAGATGGAAGCGTTGGCGCGCGCCGCGCTGGCGCGCATCCCCGAACCGTTCGCCGGCCATCTGTCCGACATCGTCCTGCTGGTCGAGGAATTTGCCGACGAGGAGACGCTGGCGGCGATGGAGATGGAGCCGTACGAGCTGACCGGCTTGTATCATGGTAGCCCGGTCGGCGAAAAATCGATGTTCGACGGGATGCGCCTGCCCGATCGCATCCATCTGTATCGCCAGCCGCTACTCGCCGAATGGTGCGAGACCGGCGTCGATCTGCGCGACCTGATCCGGCATGTCGTGGTGCACGAGGTCGGCCATCATTTCGGCCTGTCCGACGACGACATGCATGCGCTGGAAGATGCGGATTGAGCCTGCTGGCGTTCGACCGGGTCAGCGGGGCGCGGGGACAGTGGGTGCTGTTCGCCGACCTGTCGTTCGATCTGGGCGCAGGCGGCGCGCTGCTGGTGCAAGGGCCGAACGGGGTCGGCAAGTCGACGCTGGTGCGGATCGCCGCCGGGCTGTTGCCGCCGACCGAGGGTGACGTCACGCGCGGCGGAGCAGTGGCGTTGCTGGGGGAGGCGGCGGCGCTCGACCCGCAAGTGCCGCTGGCCAGGGCACTCGGCTTCTGGGCCGGGCTGGATGGGGCGCGGGACGGGGTTGCAGCGGCGCTGGCGTCAATGGGGATCGGGACGCTGGCCGAGGTGCCGGTGCGGATGCTGTCGACCGGGCAACGGCGGCGCGCGGCGATCGCGCGGGTGATCGCCAGCGGGGCACCGATCTGGTTGCTCGACGAACCGGCCAACGGATTGGACGCGGCATCGCTCGAACGGCTGGAGGCGGCGATCGCGGCGCGAAGAGCGGACGGCGGGGCGGTGCTGGTCGCCAGCCATGTGCCGGTGGCGTTGCCCGGTGCCGTCATGGTGACGCTGTGATCGCGCTGGTCGTCCGCGAATTGCGGATCGCGTGGAGCGGGGGCGGGCTGCTGTTGCCGGTCGCCTTCTTCCTGCTGGTCACGACGCTGTTTCCGTTCGCGATCGGGCCGGACGCGGCGCTGCTGGCGCGGATCGGCGGCGGGGTGGCGTGGGCGGCGGCGCTGCTGGCGGCGTTGCTGCCGATCGAGCGGCTGGTCGCGCCCGATGTCGACAGCGGGGTCGTCGATCAACTGGTCGTGCGCGGTTGGAGCGACAGCGGCATCGCGCTGGCCAAGACCATAGGCCACTGGCTGGGCTTCGCGCCCGCCGTGATGCTGGCGGCGGCTTTGTCGGCGGCGCTGCTGGGGATCGATGGCCGCACGCTGGTGATGCTGGAGGCGGGGTTGCTGATCGGCACGCCGGGGCTGGCGGCGCTGAGCGTGGCGACGGCGGCGCTGGTCGCCGGGCTGCGCGGCGGCGGCGCGGTGGCGGGGCTGGTGATGCTGCCGCTGGCGTTGCCGATCGTGATTTTCGGTGCGGGCGGGCTGGAGGGTGGCGCGGGGGCGATGAAGCTGCTGGCAGCGACCAGCCTGTTGCTCTGCGCGGGCGGGCCGGTGGTGGCGGGCGCGGCGCTGCGGATCGGGCGGACGTAAAAATCCCCCCCCGTGCCGGGGAGGAGTTAGTCTCTGCGCCACCGTGCGAAAATGGCAGTCGGCAGGGTCAGCCCGCGCGTTTCCTCACGCACGCCCAGCTCGCCGCATTCGACCCGCCCGCCCAGATCGCCGAGCGACTGGCGCAGCAGTTCGCCGATCGCCAGCGCCGACATCCGCACGGCATAGACGGTGAGGAACAGGAACCGCGACTCGCTGTCGAGCAATTGGCGACAGTCGGCGATCATCGCGGGCAGATGCTCCTCGAGCTTCCACACCTCGCCATTCGGCCCGCGGCCCCATTTGGGCGGATCGAGGATGATGCCGTCATAGCGCCGTCCGCGCCGCACCTCGCGCGCGACGAACTTCGCGGCATCCTCGACCAGCCAGCGGACCGGCTTGTCGGTCATCTCCGACAGCGCGGCATTGGCGCGCGCCTGTTCGACCGATTTCTTCGACGCATCGACATGGACGACGCGCGCGCCGGCCGCCGCCAGCGCCAGCGATCCGACGCCGGTATAGCCGAACAGGTTGAGACATTCGGGATCGTTCGCCCCGTCCAGCTGCCCGCGCATCCAGTCCCAGACCGGGGCCATGTCGGGGAAGAAGCCGAGATGGCGGAACGGCGTGTTGCTCGCCGAAAACCGCACCTCGCGCCATGTCAGCGGCCAGTCGCGCGGCGGTTGTTTGAAGAACTGCCAGCGGCCGCCGCCATCCTCGTCCGAACCGGGCACGAATTCGCCATGCGCGTCCCAATCGGCCAGCGCCGGTGCCCACATCGCCTGCGGTTCGGGCCGGATGAAGTGGAACGGGCCATAGCGTTCGAGCTTGCGACCATGGCCGCAGTCGATCAGCCCGTAATCACCCCATGGTTCGCCGATAAGTGCGATCGGGTCCATTATGCGCGGGGCGTCGCCCGTTCGGCGATCCAGCTGGTTACCGCCTCGAACGTCGCGGGCAGGGTGACATAGCGTTCCTCGCGATCGAACAGGTCGCCGACGCGCGACGGCAACGGCGCGCGGGTGCCGATCGCGCGTTCGACCGCGTCGGGGAATTTGGCCGGGTGCGCGGTTGCCAGCGTCACCATCGGTGCGTCGATGCCGCTGTCGAGCGCGGCTGCAAGCGCGATGGCGGTGTGTGGGTCGATGATCTGCGCGGCATGATCGCGTGCCCAGCGCATCGCCCGCGCCATGCCCTCGCCATCGACGCGCGCGCTCTGGAACAGCGATGCCGCACCCTGTTGCTGCGCATTGGTCAGCCGCATCGCACGGCTCGATTCGAACCCACGCATCTGGTCGCCCAGCGCTACGCCGTCGCGCCCGCCCAGATCGTAGAGCAACCGTTCGAAATTCGAGCTGACCTGGATATCCATCGACGGCGTCGCGGTCGGCGTGACCTCTGCGCTGGAATAGTCGCCGTTGGTGAGGGCACGGTGGAGGATGTCGTTGACGTTGGTGGCGACGATCAGCTTGGCGATCGGCAGCCCCATCTGCGCCGCAACGAATCCGGCGAACACATCGCCGAAATTGCCGGTCGGGACCGAGAAGGCGATCGCCTTGTCCGGGCCGCCCAGCCGCACGGCGGCGTAGAAATAATAGACGACCTGCGCCATCAACCGCGCCCAGTTGATCGAGTTCACCGCCGACAAGCGGAAGCGACCCGAGAAGCCGGGGTCGTTGAACATCGCCTTGACCAGCGCCTGCGCGGTGTCGAAATCGCCATCGATCGCGATATTGTGGACGTTGGGCGACAGCACGGTCGTCATCTGCCGCCGCTGCACGTCGGACACGCGGCCGGCGGGGTGCAGCATGAAGATGTCGATATGCGCGCGCCCGGCGACCGCATCGATCGCCGCCGATCCGGTATCGCCGCTGGTCGCGCCGATGATCGTCAGGGGATCGGTCGTGCCGGACAGGAACCGTTCGAAGAACAGCCCCAGCAATTGCAGCGCCACGTCCTTGAACGCCAGCGTCGGCCCGTGGAACAGTTCGAGCAACCACTGGTCATGGTCGATCTGTACCAGTGGGGTCACCGCCTTGTGGCTGAACCGGCCATAGGCGGTTTCGCACAGCGCAAGCAGTTCGGATCCGGACATCGCATCGCCGACGAACGGTGCCATCACCTTTGCCGCGGTCTCGGCATAGCTCAGGCCCGCCAGCGCGGCGATCGCTTCATGGGTCAGCGTCGGCCAGGCATCGGGCAGATACAGGCCGCCGTCGCTGGCCAAACCGGCCAGCGTCGCGCCGGCGAAGTCGAGGTCGGGCGCATGGCCCCTGGTGCTGACATACCGCATGGGCTGTGCGGTTAGCGGCTGCGACGGCGAAGTGCCAGCAAGTATATGATGACCGCGGCCAAGGCGAAGGCGAACCACTGGATCGCATAGGCGAGGTGGTTGTCGGGCAGGCTGGCGGGATCGGGACGGCGGCTGGCCTTCAGCTCGGGGGCGGGCGTGTCCGATACGATCATCGGCGCGGGGGGCGCGGCGCGGCCGGTCATCCGGTCGAGCAGCGTCGGCCCGCCCGGTGCGTGGCTGAGCGTGCCGGTCACCGCGCCACCGGACCACGCCGGATGCAGCTTCGGATCGGCAGCGACGCCCAGGTCGACGCGGAACACCTGACCGGTCGGACCGGTACACGTTGCGATATGACGATAGCCAGAGCTGTCATCGACCGCGCGGCCGGCACCCATCGTCCAGTCGCCGACCCGCGCACAGGTGGCGGTCACCCGCGCGAACAACAGGTCGTCGGTGATCTGCGCCGGCAGGGGCTGCACCGGCCGGTCGAGATTGGCACTGGCATGAGCGATCAGTGCCGCCTTTTCGGCACGGCGCTGCAACTGCCACAGCCCGAGTGCGATCATCGCCGCGACCGCCAGCAGCACGACCAGCGTGGAAAGGATCGGCAGGCGTTTCATGGGCGCGGGTCGATCCGGCCTTCGCCAGCGCCGCGCCGGTATTCGAGCGCGATCAACATACCCTTGGCGATGCGCAGGCTGCCGACCACGCCGAGGATGGTCAGCGGCACCCACAGCAGCACATGCACCCACCATGGCGGCCCCGCGGCGAGTTCGAGCCAGATGGCGAGGACAGTGATGATCGTGCCGATGCCGAGCGTCAGAAAGGCCGCTGGACTGTCACCGACGTTGAACGCGTCGAAATCGAGGCCGCAGACCGCACAGCGACCGGCGAAGGCGACGGGACTGCGGAACAGGGTCGGCGCGGCGCAACGTGGACACAGGCCGCGCACGCCGCAGTCGAAGGGCGCAGGGGCACCCGCGCCCGGTTGGCCGGGCATCAGCCGCCGTGGATCGGCGCGCCCCAGCCGCCCCAGACATAGATGACGACGAACAGGAACAGCCACACCACGTCGACGAAGTGCCAATACCATGCCGCCGCTTCGAAACCGAAATGCTGCTTCGGGGTGAAGTCGCCCTTATAGGCACGGATCAGGTTGACCGCGAGGAAGATGGTGCCGACCAGCACGTGGAAGCCGTGGAACCCGGTCGCCATGTAGAAGGCCGCGCCATAGTTCAGCCCTTTGAACGGCATCGGCGCATGGACATATTCATAGGCCTGGATGCACGAGAACAGCGCGCCGAGCAGGACGGTCAGCCACAGCCCCTTCTTCACGCCGTCATTCTCACCCACGCCGATCGCGCCCCACAGCCCCTTCATCGCGCCACCGCGCTGGTTGTGGATCAGCGCGTGATGCGCCCACGTCACGGTGGTGCCCGACAGCAGCAGGATGAAGGTGTTGAGCAGCGGCAGTTCGAAGGCGTTGAGCACTTCGAGGCCCGCCGGCGGCCATTGCGCGACGACGGCGGTATTGCCCGCCTCGATCAGCGAGACGCCGTCTTCGTGATTATACTGGACCGCGGCGGGGAAGAGCGAGAAGTCGAACCACGACCAGAACCAGCCGACGAAGAACATCACTTCGGACGCGATGAACAGGATCATGCCATAGCGCAAGTGCAGCTGCACCACCGGGGTATGATCGCCCGCCTTCGCTTCGCGGATCACGTCGGCCCACCAGAAGCCCATGCAGGACAGGGTTGCGATCAGGCCGGCACCGAACACGAATCCGCCGAGCGCCGCTTCGTTGAGATACATGACGCCGCCCGCCGCCATCATGAAGGCGGCCATCGAACTGGCAAGCGGCCAGATGCTGGGGGGCAGGATGTGAAAATCGTGGTTCTTCGCGCCTGCCATCATCCGTCCCTAAGCTGTTCGCGCCTTTTGCGGAGCGTGTTTGCGCGTGATCCTAGCTGGTCGTCGCGCCCGAATCCACCGGGTAAAATGTGTAGGAGAGGGTGATTGCGCGAATGTCCTTCGCGTCGGGATCGTCATGGATCTTGGGATCGACGAAGAAGATCACCGGCATGCGCACCTTCTCGCCCGGTTGCAGCGTCTGCTGCGTGAAGCAGAAGCACTGGATCTTCGTGAAATATTTACCCGCCTGGCTCGGCGTCACGTTGAAGGTGGCGGTGCCGGTGACCGGGCGACCCGACACGTTCTTCGCGGTGAAGAACGCCATGTCGCGTGCGCCGATATCGACGGTTTCCGACGCGCGTTCGGGCTTGAACTCCCATCCCAGCGCCGGATTGGTATTGGTGTCGAACCGCACCACGACCTTGTCGCCGATGCCGCCGGGGGCCACCTGCCCACGCTGGGTCGTGCCGTTGAAGCCGGTCGCCTGACAGAACATGCGGTACAGCGGCACGCTGGCGAAACCGACGCCGGTCATGCCGACCACGCCCGCCACCGCCAGCAACGCCACGCGCAGGTTGCGGGTCACGCGCCCAGCCCCGCCTGAATCTTGACGATGGTGATCGCGAACAGCAGCACGACGAACGCGCCGAGCAGCCACGCCATCACCTTGGCCCGTTCGCGCTGCCGGGCACGGATGCGGTCGTCGTATTCGCTCATGTCAACATCCACCGGTCGGCGACCAACGCGCCGAACATCGCGAAAAGATACAGGATCGAGAAGGCGAACAGCCGCTTTTCGGGCTTCATCCTGTCGTCGACCCCGGTCGAACGCAGCGCGACCTGCACCGCCAGCAACCCGAAGGTCGCGGTCAGCAGGCAGGCGGCGATGCCGTAGATCGGACCGGTCAGCCCCAGCGGCCACGGCGCGACCGCGACCGCCGCCATCGGAATGGTGTACAGCCCGATCTGGGTCCGCGTCGTCCGTTCGCCCGCCACCACCGGCAGCATCGGCACGCCGGCATTGGCGTAATCGGTCTTCACGAACAGCGCGAGCGCCCAGAAATGCGGGGGCGTCCAGAGGAAGACGAGGCTGAACAGCAGGAACGGCAGCAGCGCGACGTCGCCGGTCGCCGCCGCCCAGCCGATCAGCGGCGGAAACGCGCCCGCTGCCCCGCCGATCACGATGTTCTGCGGCGTCCGGCGTTTCAGCCACACGGTATAGACCAGCACGTAGAACAGGATCGACACGGTCAGGATCGTGGCGGAAGCGAGGTTCACCGCCAGCCCCATCAGCACGACCGAGAAGATCGCGAGGCCGACGCCGAAATGCAGCGCCGATTGCCGGTCCATCCGGCCGGCGGGAAGGGGCCGGCCCTGCGTCCGCTTCATCTTGGCGTCGAGATCGGCTTCGTACCACTGGTTCAGCGCCCCCGCCGCGCCCGCGCCGAGCGCGATGCACAGCACGGCGGTGAAGCCGATCACCGGATGGATCGCGACCGGCGCGGCCAGCATCCCGCACAGCCCGGTAAAGACGACCAGCGACATCACGCGTGGCTTGGTAAGAGCAAGGAAATCGCGCCATTCGGCGGGCAGGGTGATCGTCTGCGCGGTCATCGCCGTCGTATAGGCGGTTGTGGGGGCGGGGGAAAGCGGTGTGAGGCCATCCGACATTCCGCACCTACCAGGAAGGCGAGGAACCGACCTGCATCGGTGTCCGATTCACCACCGGTGCAGGCGTGGGCCCCCGGCCGGCGTGAGGCGGACGATCGAGGCGGCGGGACGCTTGCATCCTGCATCGCGTCCCGTCCTGGCCGAAAGGACGGGAAGGTGTCTCCCCCGCAGCGATCAGACGAACCCCTGGCCCCAGCTCGACTTGTCGTAATTGCCGATATTCGGAAGTACGGTCGACATGTCCCCGTCCGACACGCCGAACCAGCGCGCCAGCGTCGATGCATATTGGTCGACCGACATGGTCGGGATCAGCCGCCCCTGACCGACATCGTCGGTGGTGTTGGTGCCGACCAGCGGCGCGGTGCCGTAGAGCCGCTTGCCCTTGACCGCGCCGCCCATGACGAAGTGCATCGATCCCCAGCCATGGTCGCACCCATTGCCGTTCGACGGCAGCGTCCGCCCGAAATCCGAACCGGTAAAGGTCGTTACCTTGTCCGCGACGCCCAGCGCGGCGGTGGTGTCGTGGAATGCGCGCATCGCGTCGGCCAGTTTGCCGAGCAGGCGCGGCTGGTTCGACGCCAGATTATCGTGCAGATCGAACCCGCCCATCGACACGAAGAACACCTGGCGCTTCGTCCCCAGATCGCCCGAGATCGCGATCATCCGCGCGACCATCCGCAGCTGGTCGGCAAGGCCGTTGTCGTCGGGGAACAGCGGGAAATTCGCCTCCGGAACGCCGGCCAGACCGTTGGCGAGCTGGACCTGCGTATCCATCGCCCGCTTGTTGATCCGTGCATATTCGCCGCCGAACATATGCGGATTGGCGTCGGTCATCATCTGTCGCAGCGTCTGCGCAGCGACGCTCGACCCGTAGAGCGACGACGCGTTGCGCAGCAGCGGGACAGGCCCGCCGGTGCCGACGTTATACTGGATCGCGTTGCGACCCGACAGGAAGACGGCATTGCCCGATGCATTGATGCAGGTGACCGCCGACGTGCCGTTGCCCGACTGGAACAGATCGCCGATCCGGCCGCCCCAGCCCGAGCCGGCTCCTTCGGGGCTCGACGCCTGAAAGAAGCTCTGCTGGTCGTTATGGCTGAACAGCTTGGGCGGCAGGCGCACCGACCTGTTCTGATATTGCGCCTTGGTCGTCGGCTGGATCAGCGTGCCGACGTTCATCGCCACCGCCATCCGCCCGGCATCGAACAACGGGCTGAGCGGGGCCATTGCCGGCGCGAGCGCATAGGCCCGCCCGCCAAGATCGGCGGTCGGCAGCAGGACGGTGGGCGCCAGCGCCTCGCGCGAGAAGGCAAGCGCGCTGCGCAGCGACGCATATTTGGCGTGGCTGGTCGGGTCGTAGGGGACCAGCGTGTTGAAATGGTCGTTGCCGCCCGCGAGGAAGATGCAGACGAGCGCCTTGTAATCGCTGGCGGTGGCCGCCGCCGCCTCGCCGATCGCGCCGAGGCTGGTGACGAACGGGGCCGCGACCCCGGCCAAGCCGAACAGGGCGGAGCGTTGCAGGAACGCGCGGCGGGATACGTCGGTCAGGATGGTCGGAGCGTTCATTTCAGCACCAGATAATCGGGCGAGGCAAGGGTCAGCAGGATCGCGACCCCGGTTCGGTTGAGCGTGGCGTTGTTCGCGGTCAGCGGGATGCTGTCGACTGCGGCCCGGATCGACGCAACGGTCGCCGCGCGCAGCTGTCCGGCGGCAAGGATCAGGTTGACCTCGTCGACCAGCTTCGCGCTGTCCGACGCCAGCGCCATCATCGGCGCGTAATCCGCCTTGGTATCGCCGGTGCCGCCGCCGACCAGCGACTGCATGTAATTGATGTACGCGATGTTGGTCTGTTCGCTCGACATCAGGAATTCGGGTGCGGTCAGCCCGGCCTGCACCATCGCCGTGCCCGGCGGGGTAAAGCCCGGCCGGACGAAGCCGAATACGCTGGCGGCGCGCCCGATGCCCTGCCCCAGCCGGGTGGTCGTGCTGGTCGTATCGCCGATGGCCCATGCATCGCTGGGCGAGGTGACGCCGAACGCGCGCGCCCAGTTGGTCAGCCGCAGCACCGGCTCGCGCAGGCGACCGGCGGTGGTGCTGGCCAGCGCGGCGGCTTCGTCGCGGGCTTCGGGGTCGAGCAGGATCGCGCGGATCACCGCCTTCATGTCGCCGCGCACGCCGCTGCCGTTATTGGCGAAGGCGGCCGAGACGCGCCCGACATAGGCGGGACTGGGGTTGGAGGTGACCATCCGCTGGATCAGCTGCTTCGACACGAACGGCGCGACGTTGGGATGGCGGAAGATGACGTCGAGCGCCGCGTCGAGCGCGGCCATGCCGCCCCCCGAAACCGTCGCGCCGAGGAAGGTCGCCGATCCGGTTTCGTTGTTCGCCGCGTTCAGGATCAGCGGCTGGCGCATCCGGTCGGGGGTCGTCGTGTCGCTGCTCGCCAGCTGCAATCCGGTGAAGATGCGGGCCAACTGCGACACGTCGTCGAGCGTATAGGTTTCGAGCGCCTGTCCGTTCGACATGCGGACGGTGCCGTCCTGTTCGAGCTGATTCACGCCGAGCGTGAACAGCTGCATCAGTTCGCGCGCGTAATTCTCGTCTGGCAGGCTGCCGGTCGACGGATTGCCCTTCTTGCTGTTCACGAACGTCAGGAACATGCCCATCGCCGCGTTCCGGCTGATCGCGCCCAGCAGGTCGCGGTAATTGCCGAACGCGTTGTCGGCCAGCACGTCGGTGTACGCCGCGACCGCCAGCGACCGCCAGCCGATGTTCAGCGCGCCCATGCCGACCACCAGATAGTCGAGCAGCGCCACCGTCACCCGTTGGCGCAGCGCATCGGGGCCGGCGATCACCTGCCGCCAGACGCTGGCGTCATAGCCGCTCTGGACGTTGATCTTGTTCGCCTCGGCATAACCGTTGGCGACCATCCAGTCCCAGTGGCTGGTTGGGCGGGGGACCGCGAACTGTGTCTCGATCCACGCGGCGATCCCGGTGTTCAGCACCGAATCGATGCCGGTGCGGGTCGCGCCCATCGTCGCCTGCGCGAGGAAGCGGCTGGCGCTGCGGGCGTTCAGGGCGGCGATGGTCGGGGTCGGGGTCGGCGTGGGGGCGGGCGTCGGCGTGGGACTGGGGCCGGCGACGGTCACCGTGCCGGGGCCAGAGCCGCCTCCGCCGGAATCGCATGCCGCCAGCAAGGCGGCGGCGGCGACCATGCCGTGCTTCGCCGCGAAGCCCGAAGCGGGCGCGGCATCGACGGGCAGCGCCCGCGTCGTCTGTTCAGAAACCAGTGTCCGATCAGCGGTGTCGATGATCGTTTCGTCGCCCAACATGGCAATCCCCTGTACGCTGACGACGGGGATAGCGGCCTATGGTTGGGGAATGATTAACATGCGGGTTTTCCTGTGGATTCATGGTTTACCGGCCGTTAACGCGACAGTTGCGCAACCGTATCGAGCCCTGTGAAACCCACAAAAAAACGCCCCGGATCGCTCCGGGGCGTTGCTGTTTTGGGCCAGCCGTCGGGTCAGTCGACCTTGGGCAGGGTTTCGAACTGGTGGAAGGGCGGGGGCGAGGATAGCGTCCATTCCAGCGTCGTCGCGCCGTCGCCCCATGGATTGTCCGCCGCCTTGCGCCCGCCGATCAGCGAGATGACGACGTTGACGAAGAAGAACACCATGCCGATCGCCATGATGCCGTATCCGGCCGAGGCGATGTGGTTGAAGAAGGCATAGGCGTCCGGATAGTCCGGGTAGCGCCGCGGCATGCCCTGCGCGCCAAGGAAGTGCATCGGGAAGAACATGACGTTCACGCCGATGAAGAACACCCAGAAGTGCAGCTTGCCGAGCAGTTCGTTGTACATCTTCCCCGACATCTTCGGGAACCAGTAGTAGAAGCCGGCGAACAGCGCGAACACCGCCCCCAGCGACAACACGTAATGGAAGTGCGCGACGACATAATAGGTGTCGTGCAGGACGTCGTCGACACCGCCATTGGCCAGCACGACGCCGGTCACGCCACCGACCGTGAACATGAAGATGAACCCGATCGCCCACAGCATCGGCGTGGGGAAGCGCAGGCTGCCGCCCCACATCGTCGCGATCCACGAGAAGATCTTGATGCCGGTCGGCACCGCGATGATCATCGTCGCGGCGGTGAAGTACATCTTGGTATTTACGCTCAGGCCGGTCGTGAACATGTGGTGCGCCCACACGACGAAGCCGACCGCCCCGATCGCGACCATGGCATAGGCCATGCCGAGATAGCCGAATACCGGCTTGCGGCTGAACGTCGCGACGATGTGGCTGATGATACCGAAGCCCGGCAGGATCATGATGTACACTTCGGGGTGGCCGAAGAACCAGAACAGATGCTGGTACAGGATCGGATCGCCGCCGCCGGCCGGATCGAAGAAGGTGGTGCCGAACTTGCGATCGGTCAGCAACATGGTGATCGCCGCGGCGAGCACCGGCAGCGCGAGCAGCAGTAGGAAGGCCGTAACCAGCACCGACCACACGAACAGCGGCATCTTGTGCAGGGTCATGCCCGGCGCGCGCATGTTGAAGATGGTGGTGATGAAGTTGATCGCCCCCAGGATCGACGACGCACCGGCAAGGTGCAGCGACAGGATCGCCATGTCGACCGACGGTCCCGGTTCGCCATAGGTCGACAGCGGGGCATAGACCGTCCAGCCGGTACCCGCACCGCCGCCGAACATCGTGCTGCCCAGCAGTAGCGCGAAGGCGGGGATGAGCAGCCAGAACGAGATGTTGTTCATGCGCGGGAACGCCATGTCGGGCGCGCCGATCATGATCGGGACGAACCAGTTGCCGAAGCCCCCGATCATCGCCGGCATGACCATGAAGAACACCATGATGAGGCCATGCGCAGTGATCAGCACGTTCCAGAAATGGAGCGCCTGATCGCCCTCATGTCCCGACAGCCAGGGCAGCCACTGAATGCCCGGTGCCGCGAGTTCGAGGCGCATCACCCCCGAAATCGCCCCGCCGATGATCCCCGCGACGATCGCGAAGATCAGGTACAGCGTCCCGATATCCTTGTGGTTGGTCGACATGAACCAGCGGGCGAAGAACGCCGGCTTGTGGTCGGCATCGTGGTGATGCGCGTCGTGGCCGTGCCCGTGCGCGTCGAACGCGTGGTGGCCGGAAAGGGCGGAATCGGTCATCTTACTGGTCCACGTTGCCGACGCCGCCGCCGTTGCCGGTGGCGCGCTGGGTGGAGGGAGAGGCGGCTTCGGTCGCGTTGACGACCGGCGTCGACGCGTCGCTGGCGGTGTTGCCGGCTTCCGACGTGGCGTCGGCGGCATCGGCACCCGGCTGCGGGATCACGGCACTGGTGGGGGCGGCGGCCTGCGCGGGGTTGGGCAGCGTGCCGCCCTTGGCGCGGATCCACTGGTTGAACTGCGCGACCGGCACCGCTTCGACCGCGATCGGCATGTACGCATGGCGCGCACCGCACAACTCACTGCACTGGCCGAAATACAAACCCGGCTTTTCGATCGTGAAGCTGGTTTCGTTCAGCCGTCCCGGTACCGCGTCCAGCTTGATCCAGAAGGCGGGCATCGCCCAGCTATGGATCACGTCGGTCGCAGTGGTGATCAGGCGGATCGGCACACCGACCGGCAGCACGATGCGATTGTCGACCGCGAGCAGGCGGGGGCCGTCGGCATCGGTGCGGAACCGCTGGCCCGGACCGACTTCGCCCCGTTCCTTCAGCATGTTGGCGGTCACCGACACGCCGCCATAATCGGGATATTCGTAGGACCAGAACCACTGGTTGCCGATCGCCTTCAGCGTCACCGCATTGTCGGGCGCGGGCTTGAACTGGCGTGCGAGCAGCCCGATCGACGGCACCGCGATCGCGGCGAGGATCAGCACCGGGGCGGCGGTCCAGATGATTTCGATGACGGTGTTGTGAGACGTCTTCGACGGAACCGGGTTCGCCTTTTCGCGGAAACGGAACGCGACATAGCCGAGCAGGAACAGCACCAGCAGCGAGATAATGACGATTACCGGCATCAGGATGTGGTTGTGGAACGCTTTCCCCTCGCGCCCATTCGGCGTGACCTGCGTCTGAAGGTCGATCGTGCGGTCGGTCGGCTGGCCGACATTCGGCGTCGCGACCATCCGCGGCGATCCGTCAGCGTTCAGCGTCGGGTCCTGCACCGCGGGCGGCGTCGGCGCCGCGGCGGTCGCCGGCGGCGTCACCTGTCCGGTCGGATTGGCCTCCGCCGATCCGGGGGGCGGGGCCCCTGCCTGCGGCGCGGTCGCTACCGCGCCCGTGCCCGGCGTTACTGCCGCTGGCTGCTGCGCATAGGCGGTTCCCGCCAATGCCGCGGCGGCCGCGTAAACAAACATCCTCATCCCAATGCTTCGCATCGTGTCGTGTCACCCCGTTACAAGTTATGCTGCACGCTTCTTGACCGGCGTGGTCGCATAGGGCGGGCGTTTGGAAACCCTAACCCTCCGGGCTATACGCGGCATGTCGCCCGGCCTCAAGCGATGGTTGCGAACGTACCCGGTGCCGGACTAATGCGGCGCGCGACGGCAACCGGCGGGACGACAACCATGAACGACGACGCGATCCTCGATGAATTCCGGCAGGCGGAAGCGCTGCTGGAGGGACATTTCATCCTGTCGTCGGGCCTGCGCTCGTCCCGCTATCTGCAATGTGCGCGCGTGTTGATGGACCCGCGCCGTGCCGCACGGCTGTGCGACGAACTGGCGGCCCGCCTGCCCGCTGATGCGCGCGAATCGATCGATGTCGTGATCTCGCCGGCGATGGGCGGGGTGATCGTCGGGCATGAGATGGGCCGGTCGCTGGGCGTGCCTGCCATGTTCCTCGAACGGCCGACGGGCACCTTCGAACTGCGCCGCGGTTTCCGCATCGATGCCGGCACCCGCGTGCTGATGATGGAGGATGTGGTGACCACCGGCCTGTCGTCGCGCGAGGCGATCGCCGCGATCGGGGCGGCGGGCGGCAAGGTCGTGGCGGCGGCGTCGCTGGTCGACCGGTCGAACGGCGGTGCCGATCTGGGCGTGCCGTTCTTCCCGTTGATCCGTCTCGACGTGCCGAGCTACCAACCCGATGCGCTGCCCGCCGATCTGGCGGCGATCCCGGCGATCAAGCCGGGGAGCCGCGCGGCATGAGCGAGCCACTGCGCCTCGGCGTCAACATCGATCACGTTGCGACCGTCCGCAACGCACGCGGCTCGGGCTATCCCGATCCGGTACGCGCCGCGCTGCTGGCGGCCGAGCATGGCGCGGACGGGATCACTGCCCATCTGCGCGAGGATCGCCGCCACATCACCGACGACGATATCGCCCGGCTGTCGGCGGAACTGACCGTACCGCTCAACCTCGAAATGGCGGCGACCGACGAGATGCTGGGCATCGCGCTGCGCCATCGGCCGCACGCCGCCTGCATCGTGCCCGAAAAGCGCGAGGAGCGCACGACCGAGGGCGGGCTGGATGCGGCGGGGCAGCACAACACGCTGGCCCCGATGATGCGCGAACTGGGCGCGGCGCGGATCCGGGTGTCGCTGTTCATCGAACCCGATGCGGAGCAGATCGCCGCGGCGGTGGCGCTCGGCGCACCGGTGGTCGAGTTGCACACCGGCCGCTATGCCGAATTGTCCGGCGATGAACAGGTCGCCGAACTCCGCCGTATCGCCGATGCAGCGGCGCTGGCGGCAAAGAACGGGATTGAGGTTCATGCCGGCCATGGCCTGACCTTCGACAATGTCATTCCGATCGCCGCGATCCCGCAGGTGCGTGAACTCAATATCGGCCATTTCCTGATCGGCGAGGCGATCTTTGGCGGGTTGGGGCCGATGGTGCGGCGGATGAAGGACCTGATGGAGACTGCACGGTGAGAGCCGTGCAAATCCTCCCCAAGCGTGCTTGGAGAGGGGGACCGCCGCCGAAGGCGGTGGTGGAGGGGCGGCGCGTAGCGCCGGCTGCGCCGACGCCCCCTTCACCATGCTACGCATGGTTCCCCTCCCCATCGGCGATGGGAAGGATCTGCGCATGATCGTCGGTCTCGGTTCGGACCTCTGCAACATCGACCGCATACAGTCGTCGCTCGACCGGTTCGGCGATCGCTTCCTCCAGCGGGTCTTCACCGACGTCGAACAGGCAAAGGCCGCCAGGCGTCCCTTCACCCGCGCCGGTACGCTGGCCAAGCGGTTCGCCGCCAAGGAAGCCTTTTCCAAGGCGGTCGGCACCGGCTTTGCGCAGGGCGTGTTCATGCGCGACATCGGCGTCGTCAATGCCGCGTCGGGCGCGCCGACGCTGGCATTGACCGGTGGCGCGAAAGCGCGGCTTGACGCGATGATGCCGGCGGGCCACGTCGCGAAGGTGCATCTGACGATGACCGACGATCACCCCTGGGCGCAGGCGTTCGTCATCATCGAAGCGGTGCCGGCAACAGAGTAGGACGTTCGATGGCCGATCATCTGGCGCTGGAGAACCAGGGAGTTCCCGCGTCGTCGCCGACCCCGGCGCCCGCCCACCATCATCCGCGCCGCGCGCGGCTCGACTGGAAGGGCGAAGTGCGCGGGCTGTTCTGGCTGTTGCTGGTGGTGCTGGGCTTTCACAGCTTCATCGCCAAGCCTTTCTACATCCCGTCCGAATCGATGCTGCCGGGGCTGCGCGTCGGTGATCGGCTGGTGGTGAGCAAATATGCCTATGGCTGGTCGTTCGTGTCGCCGACCATCCCCAATCCGGTGGCGATGTTCCGCGACATCGTCCTGCACCAGCCGCAGGATACGTGGAGCGTCCAGTTGCCGGCATGGCATGGCCGGCTATGGGGTTCGTTGCCGGAGCGGGGGGATGTGGTCATTGTCAAGCCTCCGGGAAGCAACACCGACCTGATCAAGCGTGTCATCGGCCTGCCGGGCGACCGGCTGGAGGTGGCGGGGGGCGTCGTCTACATCAACGACGTGGCCATTCCGCGCAAGGCGATGGGCGACGCGATGATCCCGGTCGACGCCAATACCCGCTGCGATCCGGACCAGTATCCGGGCGCGCTGGTGCAGACCGACAAGGGGGCGTTCTGCCGCCTGCCGATGTACCGCGAGACGCTGCCGAACGGGCGGCGATATGACACGATCGACTTCCGCTATTCGCAGGGGGACAATTTCGCGCCGATCGTGATCCCGGCCAACCATGTCTTCCTGATGGGCGACAATCGCGACAACAGCGCCGACAGCCGCTTTTCGGAAGCCGAGCGGGGCTTGGGCGGACCGGTACCGTGGGAGAATATCGGCGGACGGGCCGAGTTCATCACCTTCTCGCTCGACGGCACGACCAGCCTGAACCCGGCGACATGGTTCAGTTCGTTCCGGAGCGGCCGCGCGGGTACCTCGCTGGTGCCGGCGAGCGGCGCCGCGCAGTGAGCGACGTGACGCTGTACGACTATTTCCGGTCGTCGGCGGGGTATCGCGTCCGCATTGCGCTCAACCTCAAGCGCGTCGCCTATGACCGGGTGGAGATTTCGCTGGTGCAGGGTGAACAGCGCCGGGCCGAGCATCTGGCGCGCAACCCGCAGGGACTGGTCCCGGCGCTGGCGTTGTCCGACGGTACGGTGCTGACCCAGTCGCTGGCGATGCTCGACTGGCTCGACGGCACCTGTCCCGAACCGCGCCTGTTTCCGTCCGATCCGCTCGCTCGTGCTCAGGCGATGGCGCAGGCGCTGGTGATCGTCGCCGACATCCACCCGATCGACAATCTGCGGGTATTACAGCGGCTCGAAAGCCAGTTCGGGGCCGATGCCGGGGCCAAGGCGGACTGGTATCGCCACTGGATCGCGCTGGGGCTGGATGCGCTGGAGGCGAACGCGCCAACCGACGGCTTTTTCGGAGGCGCTGCGCCGGGCGTGGTCGATTGCTGCCTCGTGCCGCAACTCTATAATGCGCGGCGGTTCGAACTGGACCTGTCGCCATGGCCGAAACTGGTCGCGATCGACGCGCGGGCGGCGTGCTTGCCCGCCTTTGCCGCCGCGCATCCCGACCGGGTGGCCGACCGGATGGCGCCCGCGGCATGATGCTGGCGAACGCCGGGCCAGGCGCGTAGGACGTCGCGCGACATGGTAAGCGATACCGAGGCCGTACGGGGTGGTCCCGACCTTGCCGGGCTGGAGCCGCTGGAGCGGTTCCGCCCGCGCTGGCCGCGTATGCTGGGTGCGGCGCTGTCGGCGCTGATGATCGTCGGGCTGGCGTGGGAGCTGTTCGACCATGGCTGGGCCGGGGTCGGACTGGCCGCGCCGGATTCGCCGTGGTTCTATGCGTTCTTCGCGCTCGCCTATCTCTCGCCGCCGCTGTTCGACTTCGTCATCTTCCGCGCGCTGTGGCGGTTGCCGTTCGACGGCTTCGGGGCGTTGGTGCGCAAGCGGATCGCGAACGACGTCGTCATCGGCTATTCGGGCGACGTATTCTTCTATGCATGGGCGCGTGCCCGGCTGAAGATGGTAACGGCGCCGTTCGGTGCGGTGAAGGACGTGACGATCCTGTCGGGGATCGCCGGCAATATCGTGACCGTGGCGATGCTGGCGGTGGCGCTGCCCTTTGCGTTCGAATTGTTCACGCCGCCGCAATTGCGGATGCTGGCATGGTCGGCGGCGGTCGCGGTCGGGATTTCGGGCGTGCTCCTGTTGTTCTCGCGGCGGGTGTTTTCGCTGTCGGCGCGGACGCTAGGCTGGATCTTCGGCGTGCATTGCGCGCGCCTGATCCTCGGGTCGCTCGCCTTCGGCATCGCCAGCTATTTCGCGATGCCGCTGGTATCGATCAAATGGTGGCTGTTCCTTGCCGCCGGGCGTCTCGTGGTGGCACGGCTGCCGCTGTTGCCGAACAAAGACCTTCTTTTCGCCAACTTCGCGATTATGTTCATCGGGCATGGCGAAGCCTTGTCCGACCTCGTCGCGTTCGTCGCGACACTCACCCTGTTTACCCACGCGGTGTTGATGGCGGCATTCGGGCTTCCTGCGCTCGCAAGGAAAGAATGATGCAATTGCCCATGACGCTGCTCGGTGCGGCGTTGCTCGTCGCGACGCCCGCCGCCGCGCAATCGATCGGCAGCGACGCCGCCGCCTGCAACAGCGGGCAGGGGCCGGCGATCCGCGTCAACGTCGTCGGGCTGAAGGACCGTACCGGCCGGCTGAAGCTGGAGCTGTACCCGGCCAATGACGACGATTTCCTGAAGGACGATCGCGACCTGCGTGCCGAGGGCAAGTTCTTTCGCCGCGTCTGGGCCGACATGCCCGCGTCCGGGGCGGTGCAGCTGTGCATCCGCGCGCCATCGCCCGGCCGCTATGCGTTGCTGTTCACCCATGATCGCGATGGCCGCAACAAGTTCAATTTCATGCGCGACGGCGCGGGGTTTCCGGGCGCGGGGAAGCTCGGGCGCGCCCGGCCGAAACTGGCCCAGGCGATCGTCAACGTGCCGGCGGGCGTGACGACGACGACGGTGCGCGCCCAATATCTGCGCGGACTGGGCGGTTTCGCCCCGCTGGGCTGAACGATCCGATGCGCGTCGTCGACGTCAACGAATTCTATTCGCCCACCGGCGGCGGGGTCCGCACCTATATCGATCACAAGATGACGATCATGGCCGAACTGGGCCATGAACTGATCGTCATCGCCCCCGCCAAGCACAATGCGGTCGAGGAACGTCCCGGCGGCGGTCGCATCCATTGGGTGAAGGCACCGACGCTGGTCCTCGACCCCAATTACGGCATCTTCCTGCGCGGCGGGGCGATCCACGCGCTGCTCGACGAACTGCATCCCGACGTGGTCGAGGCGTCGAGCCCGTGGCGTCCCGCCACCATCGTCGCCGACTGGCCGGGCGATGCGGTAAAGGTCTATTTCGCGCATAACGACAATGTCGGCGCCTATCCGCTGCGCTGGTTCGAACGCATGGCCAGCCGCGAGCGGATCGAGGAGGCGTTCATGTGGTGGACGCGCTATATGGCGCGGTATCTGGCCAAGATGGATGCGTTCGTCACCAACGGCCCGGCGCTGGAAAAGCGGCATGCCGCGCGCGGGCTGACGGTCCATGCGTCGATGCCGCTCGGCATTCAGCGCGGCTTCTTCTCGCCCGAACATCGCGACGAACAACTGCGTGCGTCGCTACTCGAACAGCTGGGCCTGCCGCCCGAGGGTCATTTGCTGCTCGGGCTGGGGCGGCACCATGCCGAGAAACGCTGGCCGATGATCTTCGACGCGGTCGAGATGGCGGGCGAGCATCTGCCGGTGGGCATGATCCAGATCGGCAGCGGTGTGCATACCCGCCGACTGGAGCACCGGTTGCGCAACAGCCCGCATATCAGGCTGTTCCGGCCGGTGTACGACCGGGTGCGCCTAGCGCGGATCATGGCCAGTTGCGATGCGCTGATCCACGGATCGGATGCCGAACCGTTCGGACTGGTCGGGCTGGAGGGTCTGGCATCGGGCCTGCCGCTGATCGTGCCCGACGAGGGCGGCTGCGCGGAGATCGCCGAGCCGGGCTTTGCCGAAACCTACGCCGCGCGCGATCCCCGATCGGCGGCGGACGCGATCGCGCGGCTGTTCGCGCGCGACTATGATGTGGTCAAGGCGGCGGCGAACGAAGCGGCGGCGCGAGTCAGGACCGATCGCGACCATACGATCGACCTGATGCGTTATTATGAAGGGCTGGTAGCGGAGAAGGCACAGCGTTTCCCGGCATGGTTCGCGCGATAATTCCTCCCCGTGCCGGGGAGGATTTAGGTCAGGCTCTTCCCCACCTGTTCCAGCATATCCTTCGACAGCCCCGGCATCGACAGGATCCGCTCCAGTTCCGCGCGCATCAATACGCCGCGCGCACGGTCGAACCGCCGCCAGCGGGCGAGCGGCGGCAGCATCTTCGCCGCCGTCTGCGGATTGATCCGGTCGAGGGCGATCAACTGGTCGGCGAGGAAGCGATAGCCGGCGCCATCGGCTCGGTGGAACGCCTTCTGATTCATGCTGAACGCGCCGAGCAACGCGCGGGCACGGTTTGGATTGGTCAGCGTGAAGTCGCGATGGCCGGCGAGGTCGGCGACCTGTTCGAACGCATCGGCCCGCGTCGACAGCGCCTGGGTCGTGAACCATTTGTCTAGCACCAGCGCATTGTCGCGATAGCGGTTGTAGAAGATGTCGAGCGCGGCGACGCGGCTGTCCGAGTCCGAGTTGACCAGCGTCATCAACGCGCCCTGCCGGTCGGTCATGTTGTCGGCCTGCCGGAACTGGGCAAAGGCGAGGTCGTCGGCATCGCCCGCCCCCGATGCCGCGATATAGCCCAGCGAGACGGTACGCAGCCGGCGCTTGCCCTTGGCATCGGGGGTATACTCGAACGCTTCCGCCTCGGTCCCGGCATAGGCGGCGCGCCATTCGGTCAGCAGCGCGCGGCCGATATCGGCGCGGAGCGCCTCGCGCGCGGTGAAGATCGCGTCGGGATCGACCACCCCCATCTGATCGCCGACGAAGCTGTCGGAGGGGAGCAATACTGCCTCTGCGACGAATGCCCGGTCGAGCCGGTCGTCGGCCAGCGTGTTGCCGACCGCCTCGATCACCGCCGCATGGTCGCCGTGCCCGCTCGCGACCGAAGCGACCAGCGTGTCGAGCATCAACTGCTGCATCGCTTCGTAGCGGGCGAAGGGATCGTCGTCCTGCGCGCTGAGGAACGCGAGGTCGGCCGATCCGCGATCGGTCTCGACGATGACCGGTGCCGAAAAGCCGCGATTGATCGACAGGACCGGGCGTTCGGTCACGGTTTCGAAGGTGATCGATCCCTGTTCCTCGTCGAGGATGAAGAGATGCTCGTCGCTGAGCGCGCGGCCCGTCTCCGCCCCGAACAGGCGAACGCGCAACGGCAGCACCATCGGCAGCTTGGTCGGCTGCCCCGGCGTCGGCGGCACGGTCTGGGTCAGCGACAGCGTCGCCCGCCCGCCGCCGGCTTCGTGCGCCAGCGTCGCGACGACGCGCGGGGTGCCGGCCTGTTCGTACCAGCGGCGGAACCGGGACAGGTCGATGCCCGACGCATCTTCCATCGCCACCACGAAATCCTCGCAGGTCGCCGCCGTCCCGTCATGGCGGCTGAAATACAGGTCGGTGCCGGCGCGGAACGCGGTCTCGCCGAGGATCGTCGCGATCATGCGGACGACCTCCGCCCCCTTGTTATAGATGGTGGCGGTGTAGAAGTTGCTGATTTCCTGATAGGCGTCCGGCCGGATCGGATGGGCGAGCGGACCGGCATCCTCGGGGAACTGCGATGCGCGCAGCGACCGGACATCCTCGATCCGCTTGACCGCCGCCGACCCCTGATCGGCGGAGAATTGCTGATCGCGCAGGACCGTGAAGCCCTCCTTCAACGACAGCTGGAACCAGTCGCGGCAGGTGACGCGGTTGCCCGACCAGTTGTGGAAATATTCATGGGCGACGACGGCGGCGATGCCGTCATAGTCGTAATCGGTCGCGGTGTCGGGGTCGGCGAGGATGTAGCGACTGTTGAAGATGTTCAGCCCCTTGTTCTCCATGGCGCCGAAATTGAAATCGTCGACCGCGACGATGTTGAACACGTCCAGATCATATTCGCGGCCGTACACGCGCTCGTCCCATGCCATCGACGTCTTGAGCGCGCGCATCGCATGGTCGGTCTTGGCCAGATCGGGTGCGCGGACCCAGATGCCGATTTCCACCTCGCGCCCCGACGCGGTCACGAACCGTGCGCGATTGGCGACCAGATCGCCGGCGACCAGCGCGAAGAGATAGCAGGGCTTGGGGAAGGGATCGGACCATTCGGCCCAGTGGCGTCCATCGTCCAGATCGCCCGCCGCCATCGGATCGCCATTGGCGAGCAACACCGGAAACCGTGCCTTGTCCGCCGTCAGCTTCACCCGGTAGCGGCTGAGGATGTCGGGGCGGTCGGGGAAGAAGGTGATGCGGCGAAAGCCCTCCGCCTCGCACTGGGTGCACAGATTGCCGCCCGATGCATAGAGGCCCATCAGCTGGGTATTGGCCTGCGGTTCGAGCTCGACCTCGGTCGTGATTTCGTGCGCGTCGCCGGGCAGGTCGAGGACCAGCGCGCCGTCCTCCAGCCGCCAGTCGTTGCGCGGCGTGCCGTCGACCGCGACCGACAGCGGCGTCAGCCCGTCGCCGTCGAGGCGCAGCGGGCCGGTGCCGTTCCGTTCGACCGACAGCGTGGCGCGCACGCGCGTGCTGCGGGGATCGAGATCGAATTCCAGCGCGATCGAGGGGACCTGCCATTCGGGCGAACGATAGTCGCCGCGACGGATGATCGGCGGGGCCATCGGAGTACGCGTCGCATCGACCATCATCTTCTCACCCGTTTCAATCGCGTTCGTGCCGTCGTTGCGTGGGGTCACGGCATTGGCTACGCCTGTATCTATGATCGCTTGTCGAAGGATTCCAATGTTCCGTCCAGCCTTGTTGCTCGGTCTCTTCATCAGTACCGCCGGAATTGCGCAGGATGCGCCGATCGCGCCGGCTCCCGCCCCCACTGCCGCCGAGCTGACGGCGCGTAACGCAGCGGTGAACGCCGAGCTGCCGGCGGCACAGGCAGCGATGAAGGCGCATGTCATGTTCCTGGCGAGCGACGCGATGCGCGGGCGCGATGCCGGGTCGCCGGAATATGCCATTGCCGCCAATTATGTCGCTTCGCAATTCTATGCGGCCGGGCTGCGTCCGGCGGGCGATGACGGCAGCTATCTGCAGAACGTGCCGCTGATCCGCATGAACGCCGCCGACAAGGGGCAGGTCAGCCTGAACGGCCAGGCGCTGACCTTTGGCGAGGAATATCTGCCGGGCATCAATCCGCAGGCACCGGAATCGATGACCGAGGGCAAGGTCGTCTATGTCGGGTACGGCATCGTCCGGCCGGGTCGCGACGATTATGCCGGCGTCGATGTGCGCGGCAAGATCGTGGCGGTGGTGCGCGGCGCGCCGCAAGGCCTCGACAGCGAGGAATCGGCGCATTTCGGCGGCATCGCGACCAAGGCGGCGATCGCCAGGGCCAAGGGCGCGGTCGCGGTGATCTCGCTCCAGACGCCCGAGGCGGCACAACGTTCGCCGCTGTCGAAGAGCGCGGCGGGCTATGACAGCCCGAGCGTCAGCTGGGCCGCACCCGATGGCGTCGGCCATGTGATGGGCGGCGGCGTGCCGACCATCGCCACCCTCGGCGCGGCGGGCGCGGAGAAGCTGTTCGCCGGATCGGGGACGAGCTGGGCCGGGGCGGCGGCTGCGCTGTCGGGCAAGGGCAAGTTCCGTGCGGTCGCGCTGAAGCCGACCATGGCCGTGACGATCAAGACCGCGATCACGCCGCTGCCCAGCTACAATGTCGCCGGCATCCTGCCGGGCAGCGACCGTTCGGTCGCGGCCGAAACCGTGGTATTGTCGGCGCATCTCGACCATGTCGGCGTCGGCAGCCCCAATGCGAAGGGCGACACGATCTATAACGGCGCGATGGACAATGCGGTCGGCATCGCCTCGCTGATAGAGGAGGCCAAGCGTTTCAAGGCGGCGGGCAAGCCGCCGCGCCGCTCGATCCTGTTCCTCGCGGTTACCGCCGAGGAGAAGGGGCTGGTCGGCTCCGATTACTTCGCCAACCACCCGACGATCGACAAGGCGCGCATCGTCGCCGACGTCAATCTCGACATGCCGATCATCACCTACAAATTCACCGACGTGATCGCGTTCGGTGCGGCGCGATCGACGCTGGGCGATATCGTCAAGCGGGCAGCGGCGCAGGCGGGGGCCAGCTTTTCGCCCGATCCGATGCCCGAAATGGCGCTGTTCGTGCGTTCCGACCATTACCGCTTCGTGCAGCAGGGGGTGCCGTCGGTGTTCCTGTGGCCGGGCACGTCGGGGCCGGGCAAGGCGGCGGTCGATGCGTTCTTCGCCAACAACTACCACAAGCCGTCCGACGAAGTGGTGCAGGGGCCGCCGATCGACTGGCAATCGGGCGAACGCTTCATCAACGTGAATTACCAGATCGCCCGCGACATCGCCGACGCCCCCGCGCGCCCGGCGTGGAACAAGGGCGATTTCTTCGGGACGCTCTATAACGGGTATGGCGCGAAATAGGCGTTCGCCGTTCTTCGTCATCCCGGCGCAGACCGACGTTCGCGGACCCCCGGATCCCGGGCTGCGCCGGGATGACGACTATCTTTGAATGACAAGGACACCGATGCGCCTCTTTCCGCTCGCACTGTTGCTGGCTTCCACCGGCGCGCTCGCCCAGACCGCGCCGATGACTCCGGACGAGGCGGCGATGCGGGCGCATGTCGCGTTCCTCGCCGCCGACGACATGAAGGGGCGCGAACCCGGTACGCCCGAATATGACCGCGCCGCCGCCTATGTCGCGCAGCAGATGCGTGCCGCCGGATTGCAGCCCGGCGGCGACGATGGCAGTTATCTGCAACGCGTGCCGCTGATCTCGGCGGTACCGGCGGGCAAGGGGCGGCTGACGGCGGCGGGGCGGCCGGCGCTGACCTTCGGCACCGATTATCTCACCTCGACCAGCTTTCTCGAACCCGATCTGCGCCGGTCGGGCGAAGTGGTGTTCGTCGGGCAGGGGGTGGCCGACGCGGCGAACGGCATCGACGATTATGCCGGGCTGGACGTGCGCGGCAAGATCGTCGCCTATCTCTATGGCGCGCCGCCGAAGCTGCCGAGCGAGATCCGCGCGCATCTGGGCAGCGGCGATACCAAGCGTGCGAACGCGGCCGCGCATGGCGCGATCGGCGTGATTCAGATCGAGACCGACGAACAGTCGAAACGCTATCCGTTCAGCTATCTGATGTCGCTGTATCGCAGCCCGCGCATGACGTGGGTCGGGAAGGACGGGCGCGCGCAGGTTGCCGGTAGCGCCGCGCCGTCGATCGGGTGGCTGAGTGCGTCGGGTGCGGCCAAGCTGTTCGCCGGGTCGGCGATCGACTGGCCGGCGGTGTTGAAGGCGGAGGCGGCGGGTACGCCCGTTCCGCGCGGACCGACGGGCGTGCAGGTGACGACGCGTCAGCGTTCGACGACCAAACGCTTCGACAGCAGCAATGTTATCGGCGTCCTGCCGGGCAGCGATCCCGCCTTGCGTGGTCAATATGTCGCGTTGTCGGCACATCTCGACCATATCGGCGTGTCGACCGATCCGACACTGCCCAAGGGCGCCGACGTCATCAACAATGGCGCGATGGACAATGGCGTGGGCACTGCGGCGATGATCGAGGTCGCGAAACAATTCGCCGCCGATCCGCGCAAACCGCGCCGCAGCCTGATCTTCGTCAGCGTGACGGCGGAGGAAGCGGGGCTGATCGGCAGCGAATATTTCGCCCTGAACCCGACCGTTCCCAAGGGGGCGATCGTCGCCGACGTCAATCTCGACATGCCGATCCTGTCCTATCGCTTTCAGGACATGGTCGCGATCGGTGCCGACCATTCGACCGTCGCGCAGGCCGTGGCGCGCGCGGCAGGCAAGCGCGGCATCGCGCTGAGCCCCGATCCCGAGCCGGAAGAGGCGATCTTCGTCCGGTCGGACCATTACAGCTTCGTCAAGGCAGGCGTGCCGTCGGTGTCGCTCGACACCGGCTGGGCTGGCCCCGGCAAGGCGGCGGTCGCCGATTTCCTTGAACATCGGTATCACCAACCGGGCGACGACATGCGCCAGAAGTTCGACTGGACGGCGGGGCGGGTGTTCGTCGCGATCAACCACGATATCGCGCTCGATCTGGCCGATGCCGATGACCGGCCGCGCTGGAACAAGGGCGATTATTTCGGGCTGTTATACGACGGTTACGGGGCGAAATGAGCCGCCTGCTGATCTTTGGGTTGGGCTATACGTCCCGCGCAGTCGCCGCGCATCTGGAGCCGCGGGGGTGGCGGGTGGTCGGGACAACGCGAGATGGGCGGGATGACAGCATCGCCTTTGCCGACCGCGACCGGGTGCGGTTCGAGGCGGCGCAGGCGACGGCAATCCTGTCCAGCGTGCCGCCCGACGGCGATGGCGACCCGGTGCTGGAACGCTATCGTGACGTGCTGACCGGCCGAACGCTGGCTTATCTGTCGTCGACCGGGGTGTATGGCGATGCCGATGGCGGCTGGGTCGACGAAAGCACGCCGATCGCCGGGCGTCGGGCCAACCGCAACGCGGCCGATGCGGCGTGGCTGGGGCTGGGGGCGCGGGTGTTTCGGTTGCCCGGAATCTATGGGCCGGGGCGCTCGCCGCTCGAACGGGTGGCGGCGGGGGAGGCGCATCGGGTCGAGCAGCCGGGGCAGGTGTTCAGCCGCGTGCATGTTGCGGATGTTGCCAAAGGTGTCACGTACGGACTGATTGCACCGGCAGGTTCGTATAATTTATCCGACGATCTGCCAGCTTCGCAGAATGATGTTGTCGAATATGCGGCGCACTTGCTGGGGCTGGAGCCGCCGCCGTTCGTCGCGCTGGAGACGCTGAGTCCAATGGCGCGCGCCTTTTATGGCGAGAACCGGCGGGTGGCGAACGGCAAGGCCAGACGGGTGCTGGGCTGGCGGCCCGATTTTCCCGATTACCGGTTTGGCCTGCGCGCCTTGAGCGCCACCACCAGCCCGGCCATCGCGAGCAGCGCCCCGGCCCCGGCGAGCGGCGACCAGCGATAATTCTCGAACAACGTCGACAACAGCATCGCGATCACCGGCACGACGACGCCGTTATACGCCGCCTTGGCCGGGCCGATCGTGCGGATCAGCCCGAAATACAGGGTGAAGGCAACCGCCGAGGCGACGATGCCGAGATAGAGCAGCCCGCCAACATAGGACCAGCGCCAGTCGAACACCGGCGCGCCGACGGTAAGGGCCGCATAGGTCGCATCGATCGTCGCGCCGATCAGCATCGCCAGCCCGAGCAGCGGCACCATCGGATAGGCCTTGGCGGTCGGGGTCGCCTGCATGACGTTGGCGACCGAGGCGGAGAAGACCCCGGCCAGCGCGATGCCAAGGCCGATCAGCACCGCCGCGCCGTTTTCGGGATGCTCGCGCGCCTCATGGACGAACAGCAGCGCAACACCAGCGAGCGCGATCGCCGATCCGACCAGCAATTGCCGCCCCATCCGCTGACCCAGAAAAATGCGGGCGAGGATCGAATTGGGCACGATCAGCAGCGCGTACATCAGCGCGACCAGCCCCGACGTGACATATTGTTCGGCGCGGTAGACGAAATTGAAGTTGAGGCAGAATTGCGCGAGGCCGAGGCCGGCGGCGAACAACAGTCCGCGCCGGTCGACCGCGATCCGGTCACCGCGCCGCCATGCCCAGAGCAGCATGACCGTGCCGGCGATCAGGAAGCGATAGGTCACCGACCACGATGCGGGCACCACGCCCAGTTGATCGCGGATCACGATCCACGTCGATCCCCAGATCAGGGTGACGATGCCGAACGGGACCAGCACCGCCGGCGTGGCCGAACGCGGCGCGTCGGTCATAGCGCGGCGATCGCCGTCGCCAGCGGGCGGACGGTCGCTGCATCCTGATCCCATGCGACGACCAGCCGTGCCTGTCCGACACCCCAGTCGTAAAAGTCGAAGCCCTGCGCGCGAAGCCGGGCGGCTTCGTCGGCGCTCAAGCGGAGGAATACCTCGTTCGCCTCGACCGCGTGGATCAGCCGGTCGCCCGCCGCCTGTGCCAGCATCTCCGCACCGGCATTGGCGGCGCGGGCATTGGCCAGCCAGACATCACCGTCGAGCATCGCCAGCAACTGCGCGGCGAGGAAACGCCCCTTCGACGCGAGCAGCCCGGCGCGCTTGCGGCGATAGCGGGCGACCTTCGCCAGTTCAGGGCGGAAGAAGACCAGCGCCTCGGCCGACATGCCGCCATTCTTGATGAAGCCGAACGACAACGCGTCGACCCCGGCTTGCCACGTCACCTCGGCGGGCGTGCAGCCGAGATGGGCGACGGCATTGGCGAACCGTGCGCCGTCCATGTGCAGGCCGAGACCGCGCGCGCGGGCGACGGCGCCGATCGCGGCGACTTCCTGCGGGGTGTAGACGCGACCGGCTTCGGTCGCCTGGGTGATCGAGATCGCGTGCGGCTGTACCTGATGCACGTCGTCGCGGATCGTCGCCAGATAGGCCTCGATGGCGTCGGGCGCGAGCTTTGCGCCGTCGCCACCCAGCAGCATCAGCTTCGCCCCATGGGTGTAGAATTCGGGGGCGCCGCCTTCGTCATTCTGGATATGCGCTTCGTGGTGACAGACGATGCCGCCATGCGGCGGGCACATTGCGGTCAGCGCGAGGCAGTTGGCGGCGGTGCCCGACGGCACCCACAACACTGCGACCCCGCAGCCGAACAGTTCGCCGAACCGCGCGTCGAGCCGCTTGCTGAGCGCGTCGCCGTCATAGGCGGTATCCTGTCCGTTGGCGGCGACGATCGCGTCGAGCACGGCGGGGCAGGCGGGGGCGGCGTTGTCGGAAAAGAAGCGCATGGCAATGCCTTGGCGGCGTGGGGGGCGGGGGTCAACCGGGGAGCCGCTGCGGTTCGTCATCCCGGCGCAAGCCGGGATCCTTCGTGCCGCAGGATCGATGGCTTCGGTGTTTGGGGAGGGATGGATCCCGGCCTGCGCCGGGATGACGGGAGGGGTGAGCGGTCGCCAATTTCGTCCCTCCCGCGAAAACGGAAATCCATGGACGCTGACGTTCGTGATGGGAGCGCAGGCGTTGCGTGTATGGGTCCCCGCCTGCGCGGGGACGACGGCGGGGGGGCGTTCCCCTTCTTCGTCACTCCCGCGTAGGCGGGAGTCCATAGACGCTGTCGTTCATGACGGGAGCGCCGGCGGTTCGTGCCTCGGGCCTCGCCGCCGATCGTGGATCACGCGCCTACGGCGGCTATTGCTCGTCCTCTTCCGGCGGCCGGCGATCCTCTGGCGGGACCGGTTCTTCCTCGCGGCGGCGGCGGTCGTTGGGGCCGAAGCGGACCTGGCCGTCGGGGTCGACCGAGACGTCGAAGCCGGGGCCTTCGACCCGCATCGGCCCTTCGTCGGGGATGCCGAGCACGTCCTGCACCGCGTCGATCGCATTGTCGATCGGTTCGGGTTCGGGCGCCGCCACCGGCACCGGATCGCGCAGGTTCAGCGCCTGTCGCATGAAGTCGCGCCAGATGCGCGCGGGCAGGCCGCCGCCCGCCAGCCCCGGATTGGTGCTGTTGTCGTCATTGCCGAGCCACACGCCCGCGACGATCCCGCCGGCATAGCCGACGAACAGCGCGTCGCGATTGTCCTGCGTCGTGCCGGTCTTGCCGAACGCCTCGACCGGCAGGTTGGCTGCGATGCCGGTGCCCGACCGGATCGACGCGGCGAGCAAGGTGCGCATCCCCTCCAGCTCTTCGCGCGACAGCGTCTTGCGGGTCGAGCGCAGCCGGTCGAGCCAGGTCGGTTCGTCCTGTTGCGCCAGCCCGCGCGGAATGACCGGCGCTTCGCCGGCGGCGATCGCGGCATAGGCGCTGGTCAGTTCGAGCAGCGAGACGGTCGAGGTGCCGAGCGCGATCGAGGCTTCGTTGGCGATCGGTGTCGAGATGCCGAGGTCGCGGGCGGCACGGATCACGTTCTTGACGCCGACTTCCTTGGTCAGGCGCGCGGCGGCGACGTTGCTCGACCGCTGGAACGCGCGTTCGAGGGTGATTGCGCCGAGATAGCGGCCGTCGCTGTTCTTGGGGCTCCATTCGCCGATCGTGACCGGTTCGTCGAGCACCTGGCTCTGCGGGGTCAGGCCCGATCGCATGGCGGCGAGATAGACGAACAGCTTGAAGGTCGATCCGGGTTGCCGCCGCGCCTGTACCGCGCGGTTGAACGGGCTGGCGCGATAATCCTTGCCGCCGACCATCGCGATCACTCGGCCGTCGGGCCGCATCGCGACGATCGCGACCTGGGTCTGGCGCAGACCGGCGTTGCGGACGGCGCGTTCGGCGGCGCGCTGCATCCGGACTTCGAGCGTGGTCGCGACCTTGCGGTCGGCACCGATGCCGCCCGCCCGGTCGCGCGCCTGCGGCAGCACCCAGTCGGCGAAATAGGTGCCCGATGGCAGCGTGCTGTTGTCGGTGACGCGCAGGATGGCGGGTTTGACGCGGCGCGCCTCGGACGGGGTCAGATAGCCGGCATCCTCCATCGCGCCGACCACGACCGCCTGCCGGGCGCGCGCACCCTTCAGATTGCCGGTGGGGGCAAGCCGCGAGGGAGCCTTGACCAGCCCGGCCAGCATCGCCGCCTGTCCGACGGTCAGATCCCTGGGCGCGCGGCTGAAATAATGGCGGGCGGCGGCGTCGAGGCCGTACGCATTGTCGCCGAAATAGGCGTTGGACAGATAGCGCGAGAGAATCTCGTCCTTGGTCAGCCATGCCTCCAGCCAGAAGGCGATCAGCACCTCGCGCAGCTTGCGCGCCGCTGTCCGGTCCGAATCAAGGAACGCGTTCTTGGCGAGCTGTTGCGTGATCGTGCTTGCGCCCTGTCGCACGCCGCCCGCCTGGGTATTGGTCCACATCGCGCGGACGATGCCGCGCGGGTCGATGCCCCAATGGGTGCGGAAGCGGCGGTCCTCGATCGCCATGAAGGCTTGCGTGACATGCGCGGGCAACTTGGTCGCGTCGACCGGCTTGCCGATATTCGCGCCGCGCTCGGCGATCGGGGTTCCTTCGGCCGACAGCAGCGTGATCGACGGCGGGGCGGGCGGTTCGAGCGATTTCGACAGCGGCGCAGTGAATGCCAGCCACGCGATCGCGATCACCAGCAGGACGATGAGGATGCCGAAGCCGCGCATGACCCAGCGCAGCCACCAGCGTAAGGGGCGACCGCGGCGGGCGGTCTGCGGTGCGTCGGGGCCGGGCGGCGGGGGTGGCGGCGGACTACCCGCGCCGGGAAAGCTGCGATCATAGTCCGCCAGCGCATCGTCGAACGCGGCCAGCCGCCGTCGCCGTTCCAGTGCGTCCCCCGACAAGGGGGTCGTCAGACGCCCGATCCGGCTGGGATCGATCGGGCCGGAGGGCGGGGACGGGGGGTCATAAGCCATGATACCGGTCGTGTATTACCGTTCTGATACAGCCTCGGCAAGCGCGGTTGCGGCGGGGCGAGGGTGCGCTGTGCACCATTGCCGGAACCGCTTGGGCCTCCGCGCGCTAGGTGCCGGACAGCCAAGGAGAAACGGCGTGGACGACGATCGCATCTGGAGTTTCGAGGAAAGCCTGTGGACCGCCGACGCGGCGCATTACGAGGAATCGATCGACGATGAATGCCTGATGGTGCTGCCGACGCCGCCGTTCGTCTTTACCGGCAAGCAGGCGATCGAGGCGGTGAAGGATACGCCGCGCTGGGAACAGGTGTCGCTGACCGAGCGGCAGGTCGCCCGGCCGCAGGAAGGGCTGATCGTCGTCGCGTACAAGGCGGAGGCGCATAAGGGCGGCGAGGCGTATCTGGCCTATTGCACGTCAACCTATCGCTGGATCGAACATGGTGTGTGGACCGTGGTCCAGCACCAGCAGACGCCGCCGCTGACGTCGAAGGGCGAGTAGGTCGCAGCCGTCGTCATTCCCGCGAAGGCGGGAATCCATAGCCGCTGCCGTTCGTGTTTCGATCGCTGCCGTTGCGCCTATGGGTCCCCGCCTGCGCGGGGATGACGACGGCGGGTGGTTTCATCGGTTTGGCTTCGGCATCAGCTGCATCCCGCCTGTCGTTCGAGGTATGTCGAACGTCATCGGATCATGCCCTTCTGCCGGGTGGTGCACCTTCGACACGCGGCCTTCGTCCCGCATCCGGCGATCGGCCTCGTGCCAGTCGGGCAACGCGTCGTCGTCCTGCGTCCAATGGGCGATGCTGGCTTGATCGCACCAGCGCATCAGCTTCGGCATGGCGCGGCGATGCGCGCCCGAGGTCATGTAGGCGCGCATCGCCGCCGCATCGTCCCATGCGGTCATCGTCCAATAGGCGCGATCACGATCGGCGAGCAGCGCGCCGCCCCGATAGCCCGCCGCCCGCTTGACCTGCCGCATCGACAGCCATGTATCGATCAGGAACGCCGGCAGAAACCGCGCGGCGCGGATGCGCAGCCGGGTGACGCTGATGAAGGTCACGCGTCGAGCTCGACATCCCAATAGAGCCAGTCGTGCCATGTCTCGTGCAGATGGCCCGGCGGAAAGCGGCGGCCCTGTTCCTGCAACTGCCAGCTGGTCGGTCGGGTCGGCCGGACATGCAGCGGCATCGCCGCCTGTTTCGGAGTGCGCCCGCCCTTGCGCAGGTTGCACGGCGCGCAGGCAGTGGCGACGTTCTCCCACGTCGTCCGGCCGCCCTGTGCGCGGGGAATCACATGGTCGAAGGTGAGGTCATGCGTCGCGCCACAATATTGGCAGCTGAACCGGTCGCGCAGGAACAGGTTGAAGCGGGTGAAGGCCGGAAATTCGGACGGCTTCACATATTGTTTGAGCGCGATGACCGACGGCAATTTGATGCGCGCGGTCGGGCTGCACACTTCGCGGTCATATTGGGCGACGATGTCGACCCGGTCGAGAAACACGGCCTTTACCGCAGTCTGCCATGGCCAGACGCTGAGCGGATAATAGCTCAACGGCGTATAGTCCGCGTTGAGCACCAGCGCGGGACAGCCATCGGGATGGCGGAGGCGATCGGGATGGTACATGAAGTCCCCCTCGCGTAAACGTCGTCGCCGATATGATCGGCAACGATGACGGGCACATGACAGCACGGGGCAATGCCGAAAGTCAAACGGGCAGGGTCGTCACCCGCTTTGCGCCGAGTCCCACGGGGGCACTCCATGCCGGCCATGCACTGGCCGCGATCGAATCGCACGATCGCGCGCGCCGGGATGGCGGGCGGTGGCTGCTGCGGATCGAAGATATCGACGGTGGGCGCAGCCGGCCCGAGCATGTCGCGGGGATATTGGCCGATCTGGCGTGGCTCGGGCTGCGATGGGACGGGGAGGTGGTGTTCCAGTCGGCGCGGATGGCGCTGTACCGCGCCGCACTCGACCGGTTGCGGGCGTTGCGGCTGGTCTATCCCTGTTTCTGCACCCGCGCCGATATCGCGCGCGAAGTCGCGGCGAGCGCGTCGGCACCGCATGGGGTCGATGGTGTCGTTTATCCGGGAACGTGCCGGGCGATCCCCGAGGACGTCGCGGCGGCGCGGCTGGCCGAGCCGCATGCGTGGCGGATCGACATGACGCGGGCGGTGGCGCTGTTGGGGCCGCTCGATTGGGTCGATGAACTCGCCGGGCGGGTCCGCGCCGATCCGCTGGCGCAGGGCGATGTCGTGCTGGCGCGCAAGGATGCCGGGACCAGCTATCATCTCGCGGTCACCGTCGATGACGCCGCGCAGGGGGTGACGCATGTCGTGCGTGGCATCGACCTGTTCGCGGCGACGCATGTCCACCGGCTGTTGCAGGCGCTGCTCGACCTGCCCGTACCCGTGTGGCGGCATCATCCGCTGCTGCTGGGTCCCGACGGGCAGCGGCTGGCCAAGCGCAACGGTGCACCGACGCTGGCGGCGTTGCGCGAAGGTGGCATCGACGGGCGGGCGCTGGCCGACGATCTGCGCGAAGGGCGACTTCCCACTGGATTCGCGCTGGCGAATGCTTAGCTTGATGGCATGAACACCTTTCTGGTCCTGTTGCTGATCGCGGCGATGATCGCGGTCGTCGTCGCGCTGATCCGCGGCATCGTGTCGTTCCTTGCCGAAGGAACCGCCACTGCACGGGGCGAAGGGCCGAGCGAACAGGCGCTGAAATCGAACAAGATGATGCAGGCGCGGGTGTTGTTTCAGGCGATCGCGATTCTGATCGTCGTCGTTCTCCTGTTCCTGTCCGGGCGCACCTGACGCCGTGGTCAAGCTGAACAGGATCTACACCCGCACCGGCGATGCCGGGACCACCGGACTGGTCGACGGATCGCGCGTCGCCAAGGACGCGGCGGTGATGCAGGCGATCGGCGATGTCGACGAAGCCAATTCGGCGATCGGCGTCGCGGCGGTCGCGCTGGGCACCGGTGAGGAAGGCGCGCTGTTGCGCAGGGTACAGAACGACCTGTTCGACTTCGGCGCGGACCTTGCCACGCCGCCGGGCATCGCCGGGGCGCTGCGCATCGTGCTGGGGCAAGTGACCGCGCTGGAAGAAGCGATCGACCGGATGAACGCCGATCTGTCGCCGCTGACCAGCTTCACCCTGCCCGGCGGGACAGCAGCGGGCGCGGCACTGCATCTGGCGCGGGCGATCGTCCGGCGGGCCGAACGAGCGGTGGTCACCGCTTCGTACGGAGCGGACCTAAACCATAATTTATTGTCCTATATCAATCGCTTGTCGGATTTTCTGTTCGTGTATGCCCGATGGGTGAACCAAAGCGGAGGCGGGGACGTTTTGTGGGTGCCAGGCGGGGATCACCAGCCGGCATAGGAGTTTTCGATGCGAGCGACACCGGTCAACCTGCCCGACCAGGCGCTCGTATCCCGATATGCCAAAGTCCGTGCGCTCACCGACGCGCTGACCGCGCCACTGTCCGACGCCGACGCGACCGTGCAGTCGATAGACGATGCGTCCCCCGCCAAATGGCATCTGGCGCACACCACCTGGTTCTTCGAGATCTTCGTTCTGCGCGATCACGTGCCAAAATACACGCTGCACGACGAACGCTTCCCGTTCCTGTTCAACAGCTATTACGAAGCCGAGGGCCGGCGTCATGCGCGCGGACGGCGCGGCATGGTGACGCGTCCCAGCCTCGACGAAGTACGCGCCTATCGCGCGGCGGTCGATGCCGCACTGCTGACGGCGCTGCCCGATCTGCCCGACGAAGCGCAGCAACTGGTGGCGCTCGGCTGCAACCATGAAGAGCAGCATCAGGAATTGCTGCTGACCGATATCCTGCATCATTTCAGCGAAAACCCGCTGGAGCCGGCGATGTTCGCGCCCGAGCCGAAGCGCCCGGTGGCGATGCCGGCGCCGACCGGCTGGATCGAGCATGGCGGCGGCATCGCACAGGTCGGTCATGACGGCAGCGGGTTCGCGTTCGATTGCGAAGGGCCGCGCCACGACGTGCTGCTACACGCTCATGCGATCGCCGACCGCACCGTCACCAATGGCGAATGGGCAGCGTTCATCGCTGATGGCGGCTATGCCGATGCCCGGCTGTGGCTGGCCGATGGCTGGGCATGGGTACAGGCCAACCGGATCGAGGCACCGCTGTATTGGGAGCGCAAGGGCGAGGTCTGGACCCGCTTCGGTCTTGATGGACGGCGCGCGATCGATCCGGCCGCGCCGGTTACGCATGTCAGCTTCTTCGAGGCCGACGCCTATGCGACGTGGGCCGGGGCGCGACTGCCGACCGAGTTCGAATGGGAGGCGGCCGCCGCCGCTCATGACCCGGCGGGCGGCAACCAGCTGGATCATGCCCATGCCGTCGAACCGCGCCCGTCGACCGGTGGACCGGCCTTTTTCGGGGACGTGTGGCAATGGACCGGCAGCGCCTATCGCCCCTATCCGCGCTTTCGCACGGTCGATGGCGCGGTCGGCGAATATAACGGCAAGTTCATGAGCGGGCAGTTCGTGTTGCGTGGGAGCTCTTGCGCCACGCCGCGCGGCCATGCGCGCGCCAGCTACCGCAATTTCTTCTACCCTCACCAGCGCTGGCAATTCACCGGCGTCCGGCTCGCAAAGGACCTGTGATGCTGCGTAGCGATGATGTGCCGATGGCGACCCGCGCCGATCCCGCCTTTCGTGCCGATGTGCTGGCTGGGCTGACGCTCGGGCAAAAGGCGATTCCGGCGCGCTGGTTCTATGACCGCAAGGGGTCGGAACTGTTCGAGGACATCACCGCGCTGCCCGAATATTATCCGACGCGCGCGGAAACGGCGATCCTGAAGACGATCTGCCCCGAACTGGTCGGGGCGGTCGGCGAAGGCGTGGCGGTGGTCGAGTTCGGATCGGGGTCGTCGGTGAAGACGCCGATCGTGCTCAACTGCATCGAACCCGCCGCCTATGTCCCGATCGATATTTCGGGCGATTTCTTGCGTTCGTCGTCAGCGGTGCTTGCCAGCCAATTCCCCGGATTGCCGGTGCTGCCGGTTGAGGCTGATTTCATGCATCCCGTGCCGCTTCCGCCGCAAGTGGCGGACATGCCGAAGCTGGGATTCTTTCCGGGATCGACGATCGGCAATATGGAGCCGCTCGCCGCCGGCACGTTGCTGCGGGCGATGCGCGACTGGCTGGGTGAGGGGGCGATGCTGTTGATCGGCATCGACCGGATCAAGGACCAGGGCACGCTGGTCGCCGCCTATGACGACGCGGCGGGGGTGACGGCGGCGTTCAACCTGAACCTGCTCGACCGGATCAACCGCGAGCTGGCGGGGACGATCCCGGTCGAGGCGTTCGCGCACGAAGCCCGCTGGAACGACGATGCCGCCCGGATCGAGATGCATCTGCGCGCGACGCGCGACGTGTCCTTCACGGTCGATGGCCGTTCGTTCGCGATGCAGGCGGGCGAGACGATCCACACCGAGAACAGCCATAAATATGGCGACCGCGACGCCCGGCTTTTGCTACGCAGCGGTGGATGGACTCCGGTACAACAATGGTGTGGCGACGGCACGTTCTGCGTGATCCTCGCCGAAGCAAGGGCAATGCCGATCGCGCCGTGATCCGCGTTGTTGCGGCATTGCTGGCGATGCTGACGGTCGTCGCGCCGGCATCGGCCCGCGACTTGACGGTCATGAGCCTCAACATCCGGCTGCCGTCCCCCGACGACGGCGCGAACCGATGGGAATTGCGCCGCGATCTGACCGCCGCGACGATCCGCCGCGCCAGCCCGGACGTGATCGGGACGCAGGAATTGTTCAAACGGCAGGGGGACGATATCGTCGCGCGCCTGCCGCGCTATCGCTGGATCGGGGTCGGGCGCAGCGGCGCCGGAAGCCCCGATGACGAGCATATGGGCATCTTCTATCGCGCCGACCGGTTGCAGTTGGAACGCTGGGGCAATTTCTGGCTGTCCGATACGCCCGGAGTGCCGGGCAGCATCAGTTGGGGCCACCCGCTGCCGCGTATGGTGACATGGGCGGTGTTTCGCGAGAAGGACGGCACACGCTTCGCGATGTTCAACACGCATCTGCCCTATCGTGCCGAGGATGAGGCAGCGCGCGAGAAGGGCGCGGCGTTGCTGGCGGCGCAAATCCCGGCGATCGCCGGGGATTTGCCGGTGGTGGTGACCGGCGACTTCAACACCGTGCCCGACACCCCGACCTATCGCCGGATGGCGCAGGCGTTGCGCGATGCGTGGGTCGCGGCACCGGTACGGACCGGTCCCGAGGCGACGTTCCATGGCTTTACCGGCAAGCCCGATCGCCGCATCGACTGGATTTTCACGCGGGGGTTCGCGGTGAAGCGGGCGACGACGATCGATACGCGGCGGGGTGACGTGTTTCCGTCGGATCATTATCCGGTGGTGGTGACGTTGGCGCGGTAGGGGCTTCCGTTCGGGCCAGTTCACCCTCACCCTTCCGCGGGTGCGACGCTCCCTCCTGTCTCAGCAGGAGAGGGTGTTCGTTAACGGATCAGCCGTGCGGTCCAGGTGCGGATATAGTCGATATTGCCACGGCATTGCTCCATCTCGCGCTGTTCGATCAGGCGGAAACGGCTACCGTCCCATGCGTAACGCTGCTTGACGCCGCAGTCGCCGAGACCGCGCGCGAGCGCGTCGGCGGTAAGGATGCCGTCGGCAAAGACGGCATTGAAGACCAGCGACTGTTCGTCGGGCGCGTCGCCGGCCGGCGGCGCGTCGAAGGTCGCCGCGACCGCTGCCCCGCGCGTCACCACGGACAGCGCCGACAGCACGTTATAGGCACCGACCGTGCAGGGCACGATCGCCAGCGTCTGCCCGTCGCCGAGCGGTTTGGTCGTCGCGTCGGGCAGGTCGTCGGTATCGCACTTCGCCGCCGCGCGCATCTGGGTGACCAGCAGCGGGTCGAGCAATGCCGATTCGCCCCGGATTACCGGCGCGCGGACGCCCGGGAGCGCGGGGGCGGGGCGGGTATCGGGACGTGGACCCCGGGCGACCAGTGCGCCGGTGGTGCCGTCGCGCCCCTGTTGCGCGTCGATCCAGCGCAGGGCGGCGGCGGCACCCTTCAGCGGGAGGGTGGCGAGCGCCCGGCCGGCGGCGTCGACGATGGTGACCGTGCCGCCATTCGCCAGTTTGCGGGCGAGGGCCAGGGCGGGTTCACCGGTCAGTTCGGTCGTATCGTCGTGCGCCGTCCCGCCGCGCGCGACTGCTTCGCCATCGACTTGGGCGGTGAGCGGCAAAGCGGGGGCTTCGCCGCGCAGGCGGATCGTGACGCTGCCGTCGGGACCGGCGGCGCGCTCGATCGACAGCGTCAGTGCTGGCGGGGTGCTGTCGTCGGGGACCAGCGATCCCGCCTGACAGGTGGCACCATTGTCGCAGCCCGCCGCCCAGTCGCCAAAGGTCTTCAGCGGCAATGGCTTGGGCCGGGCGGCGGTGTCGGTCGGCGGTGCGGGCGACTCGGTCGGCGCGGGCGTCGGTTCCGGCGTCGGCGCGCCGGCGTTACAGGCGGGGAGCAGCAGCGGCAGGGCAAGGGGCAGGAAACGGCGCATGGGCGTGCGATACCGGCATGGACGGCTGACCGAAACCCGCTATTCCCGCGTTCAGGACGCGAAAGTCGTAACGAGAGGACGTTCAGGATGAAGACGATTGGCGTGATCGGCGCGGGCCAGATGGGGGCGGGGATCGCTCAGGTCGCGGCGCAGGCGGGCTATCGCGTGCTGCTGTCGGACGTATCGGCCGACCGCGCGCAGGCCGGTAAGGACGGCATCGCCAGGCAACTGGCGCGGGCGGTTGCCAAGGAAAAGATCGCACAGGACGATGCCGATGCCGCGCTCGGCCAGATCGAGCCGATCGGCGATCTGGCCGCGATGGGACCGTGCGATCTGGTGATCGAGGCGGCGACCGAGCGTGAAGCGGTGAAGCGGCAGATTTTCGAGAGCGTCGGCAAGGCGCTGTCGGACACGGCGATCCTCGCGAGTAACACGTCGTCGATCCCGATCACCCGGCTGGCGCAGGCCGCGCCCGATCCGGCGCGGTTCATGGGGGTGCATTTCTTCAACCCGGTGCCGGTCATGGGCCTGATCGAGCTGATCCGCGGCCTTGCCACCAGCGACGCGACGGTCGCGGCGGTCGAGGCGTTCGGGCAGAGCCTGAACAAGCGGATCGTCCATGCCAATGACGCGCCGGGTTTCATCGTCAACCGCGTGTTGATGCCGATGCTGAACGAGGCGTGCTTTGCGCTGGGTGAGGGCGTGGCGACGATTTCGGATATCGATGCGGCGTGCCAGCTGGGGCTCAACCACCCGATGGGGCCGTTCACGCTGGCCGATTTCATCGGGCTCGACACCTGTCTGGAAATCACGCGCGTGCTGTTCGAGGGGACCGGCGATCCCAAGTTCCGGCCCGCGCCGCTGCTGGTCAAATATGTCGAGGCCGGCTGGTACGGGCGGAAGGTGAAGCGCGGCTTCTACGATTATTCGGGCGAGGAACCGGTGCCGACGAGGTAAAGGACGCTTGACGTAAAGCGAGCTTGTCATGTAAAGCGTCCTTCACAATAGTGGAGGACGCTCATGGTGAATAAACGCAATCCAGCCCAGCGGCGCTACCTGATCCGGCTCATGCCGTTGATGGTTTCCTACGCGATCATTCTGATCGGGGTGAACGCGGCGCAGCGGGGCGTCAGTATCTCGGGCGCGACGCTGGGGGTAATGTCGGTGCTGCCCGCGATCCGGCTGGTCGGGGTGATGATCGTCATGGGAATGTATCTGTGTGAGGAACGCGACGAGTTCGTCCGCAACCGCCTCGTCATGGCGATGCTGGGTGGCACCGGCATCCTGCTCGCCGCGACAACGGTGTGGGGATCCCTCGAAAACCACGGCGTGGTCGGCCATCCGCCGACGTTCCTCGCCTTCCCCTTCTGGTGCGGTGCGATGGGGATCAGCCAGTGCGCCATGGCGCTGCATGACCGGTTTACGAGCCCCGCGGAATGAACAATCACCTGAAGGCGCTGCGCGCCGAGCGGGGCTGGTCGCAACAGCATCTGGCCGAGCGACTCGACGTGTCGCGGCAGAGCGTCAACGCGATCGAGACGGGCCGCTACGACCCGTCGCTGCCGCTGGCGTTCCGGATCGCCGAACTGTTCGGGCTGCCGATCGAGGCGGTCTTCGTCAGCCCGAGCCAAAATTAGATGAAGGTGCCCTGCGTCGCGCGACCGATCGCCGGCAGGACGATGCCCTGCAGGATGCCGATCAGCACCAGCACCACGAACGGCGCGAAGTCGAGCGCGCCGAAATCGGGAAGGATCTTCCGGATCGGGCGATAGACCGGCTCGGTCGCGGTCATCAGCCCGCGATACAGCGAGCGGATGAAGTCGTTATGGGTGTTGATGACGTTGAACGAGATCAGGATCGACAGGATCGCCTGCACGACGATGATCCACCACAGAACGTTCAGCAGCACCTGAATGATATCGAGCAGGACGTTCAACGCTTGGCCTTTCGCGAATGGTTCTCGACTATAGGGACGCGCGCGCCCGGCTCCAAGCCTTCAGCGGTCGGATCGCGGCGCGATCCGGTCCCGTTTCAGGCGCGGACCAGCGTTCCTGCACCCTGTTCGGTAAAGATTTCGAGCAGCATGGCGTGCGGCACGCGCCCGTCGAGGATGACGGCGGCATCGACGCCCTGCGCGACCGCGTTGACGCAGGTCTCGACCTTCGGGATCATCCCGCCCTTGATCGTGCCGTCGGCCTTCAGCTCGGCGATGCGGGCGGGGTTGAGGTCGCTCAGCAATTCGCCGGTCTTGTCGAGCACGCCCGCGACATCGGTCAGCAGGAAGAAGCGCGACGCGCCCATCGCGCCCGCAATGGCACCCGCCATGGTGTCGGCGTTGATGTTGTAGGTCTCGCCATCGGCCCCCAGCGCGACCGGTGCGACGACCGGGATGAACCCGTCGCGCGCGAGGCTGTGGAGGATGGTCGGGTCGACCGCGACCGGCGTGCCGACGAAGCCCAGATCGACATGGCGCTCGATCCCCTGCGACCGATCGGGTTCGCTGCGTCCGACCTTTTCGGCGGTGACCAGCCGGGCGTCCTTGCCGGAAATGCCGACCGCCTTGCCGCCGGCCTGCGCGATCCACGCGACGATTTCCTTGTTGATCTTGCCCGCCAGCACCATTTCCGCGACCTCGGCGGTCGCCGCATCGGTGACCCGCAGGCCATCGACGAAGCGTGATTCGACGCCGAGCCGCTTGAGCATCGCCCCGATCTGCGGGCCGCCGCCATGGACGACGACCGGATTGATGCCGACCTGCTTCAGCAGCACCACGTCCTCGGCGAAATCGCGCGCCAGTTCGGGATCGCCCATCGCGTGTCCGCCATATTTCACCACGAAGGTGCGCCCGGCATATCGTTGCAGATACGGCAGCGCCTCGGTCAGCGTTTCCGCCTTGGCGAGCATCTTCGGATCGGGAGCGTGGGTCATGACCGCGCCTTTAGCGGGGTGTCGTTCAAGAAGAAAGAATTGGGTTCACGCGAAGGCGCGAAGGCGCGGAGAAAGAGAAAGGGCCTTTTCGCGCAGAGGCGCAGAGGCGCGGAGGGGTTGCGACCGCTCCGACCGCTCTCTGACCGGCGAAGCCTCTCTCCCGCTGAGCCCGATGAAGGAAGCCGCTGTCGCGGCGAGCACGCCCTCTCTGCGCCTTCGCGGCTCTGCGCGATCAAATTCTTCTTCTCCGCGTCTCCGCGCCTTCGCGTGAAACCGAATCCTGCTTACCTCGCCCGATCCAACCGCCGCCCCAATGCGACGAACGCGTAGATCAGCGGCGGGACGAGGACGATCGACAACGTGACCTTGGCCAGCATCTGCCCGACGACCAGCTGCCCGATCGGAAATACGCCGTAAAAGGCGACCGAGATGAAGATCAGCGTGTCGACGATCTGCGACAGGACGCTGGCGATCGCCGCGCGCAGCCAGAGCAGCTTGCCCTGCCCCCGCTTCAGCCAGCCGAAGATGGTGACGTTCAGCGTCTGCGACACGCCGTACGCGACGATGCCCGCCATCCAGATGCGCAGGTTGGAGCGCATGACGAGGTCGAAGGCGGCGAGCCGGTCAGCCTCCATGCTGGGGGCGGCGGGCAATTCGAGGACGATCGCGACCAGCAGCATCGACGCCAGCAGCGGCAGGAACCCGAACCAGACCAGATGCTTGGCACGCGACGCGCCGTACAGTTCGGCGACCGCGCTCGACACCACGACCAGCAGCAGGAAGGCGAAGATGCCCGCCTCCACCGCCAGCGGGCCGATCGCGACCTGTTTGTTGCCGAGCACGCCGGCGATGCAGACCATGCCGCCGTAGAAGATCGAAAAGATGAACAGCGCGCGGGGCATGGTGATCGTCGCCGGCGCGGGCGTTGCAGCTATCGTCGTTGCAGGTGTCGTCATGGCCCTTGCTAGTCCCGAAAACCGCCGATGGCAAAAGCGTTTGTCACCGCTGGCCCCCGCGACACCGGCATGGCATATCGCGACGGTTTGGGGCCGTCCGGGCGGGCGGCGGGGCAGGGTACTTCGCTTACATGACACGTTTCCTCATCGGCATCGCCGGCATCGTCGTGATCCTCGGCATCGCCTTTGCGTTATCGACCAACCGCCGCGCGATCCGGTTGCGCGTGGTCGGCGCGGCGTTCGCGTTGCAGGTGGGGATCGCGGTACTGGTGCTCTACACGCCATGGGGGAAGGGCGTGCTGGGGTTCCTGTCGGGGGGCGTCGCCAACCTGCTCGCCTATGCCAATGCCGGCACGTCGTTCCTGTTCGGCCCGCTGGCGCGTCCGGAAATCGGCGGGACGAGCTTCGCCATCGCCGCCTTGCCGGTCATCATCTTCTTCGCGTCGCTGGTGTCGATCCTCTATTATCTCGGCATCATGCAGCTGGTGGTTCGCTGGATCGGCGGCGGCATCGAAAAGGTGATCGGCGTCAGCAAGGTCGAATCGCTGTGCGCTGCCGCCAATATCTTCGTCGGACAGAGCGAATCGCCGCTGGTGATCCGGCCCTATCTGGCAGGTCTGACCCCGGCGCAGCTGTTCACGGTGATGACCAGCGGCATGGCGGGCGTCGCCGGCACGATTTTGGCGGCGTACGCATCGATGGGCATCCGCATCGATTTCCTGCTGGCGGCCAGCTTCATGGCGGCACCGGGCGGCATCCTGATGGCCAAGATCATCATGCCCGACACGCCCGAGCCACCCGCCGGGGAATTGCCGCTGGGCGATGCCGACCGTATCGGGCGCGAGGCGGATTCGATCGCGCTGGCAGAGGCGACGCATGACGAGGAACGTCCGGCCAACATCATCATGGCGGCGGCGCAGGGTGCGCAGACCGGCGTGAAGCTGGCGGTGGCGGTCGGCGCGATGGTGCTGGCGTTCGTCGCGCTGGTGGCACTGGCCAACGGCCTGCTCGGCGGGATCGGCAACTGGTTCGGGATCGCCGACCTCAGCTTCCAGCGGTTGCTCGGCTATGTCTTCGCGCCGCTGATGTTCATGCTGAACGTGCCGTGGAACGAAGCAGGGATCGCGGGCGGGTTGTTCGGGCAGAAGGTCGTGCTGAACGAATTCGTCGCCTATATCTCGCTCGGGGAAGCCGGCGGACAATTGTCGATGCGGACGATCGCGATCATCACCTTCGCCCTGTGTGGCTTCGCCAATTTCTCGTCGATCGCGATCCAGATGGCGGTGACCGGCAGCCTTGCCCCCAATCAGCGGCCGATGATCGCGCGGCTGGGCATCCGCGCGCTGATCGCGGGCAGTCTGGCGAACCTCATGTCGGCGGCGCTTGCGGGGCTGTTACTGGCTTGAAAAAGCGGCGGTGACCCGGCCCGTCAACCGTCTGTTTACGCCATTTCAATACGGGTGCTCGTCCATGCCGGACACGGCGTGCGACTTGGGTGACGGGGATGGCCATGAACGACGGACTGATCGATCAGCGGGTACTGACGCAGACGCGGGCGGAACTGGGCGCGAATTTCATCCGCATTCTCGGATACTTCCGCGAGGATGGGCTGAAGTCGCTGCTGGCGATCGAACAGGCGATGCGCGAACAGAATGCGGTGGCGATGGTCCTGCCGGCGCATACGCTGAAGGGTGAGTCGCGGCAGTTCGGCGCGGAGACGCTGGCCGATATGGCGGAGGGCATCGAGCTGATCGCCCGCAAATGCGTCGAGACGCATGACAAGCCGACCGAAGCGCTGGAGCATGTCGCGCGGCTGCGCCCGACGTTTCAGGCGACGCTGGCGTCGCTAGACCGCGACAGCAACCCGCTGGCGCAGCGCAAGTCGACCGGGTTCGGCAAGCGGCCGGTCGCACTGTAAGAACGGCGTTTCCGACCGTCCGTTGTTTCGAAAAAGCCGACCGCGACGATGCGCGGCCGGCCATCGGCGTTACAGCCCGTGCTTGTCGTATTCCGATTTGGCGTTGAGCTGAATGTAGTTCTGGATGCCCATCCGCTCGATCATCTCGAACTGGGTTTCGAGCGTGTCGACATGCTCTTCCTCGTTCATCAGGATTTCCGCGAACAGATCGCGGCTGACGAAATCGCGGATGCTCTCGCAATAGGCGACCGCATCGCGCAGCTGCGCGACCGCTTCGACTTCGATCGCGAGATCGGCCTTGAGGATCTCCTCGACCGTTTCACCGACGCGCAGGCGACCGAGCAGCTGGAAGTTGGGCAGGCCGTCGAGGAACAGGATACGCTCCGCCAGACGGTCGGCATGCTTCATCTCGTCGATCGATTCGTGGCGTTCGAACTGGGCGAGCTTGTAGACGCCCCAATGGTCGAGCAGGCGATAGTGCAGCCAATATTGGTTGACCGCGGTCAGCTCGTTCCGGAGCGCCTCGTTGAGAAATTCGATGACCTTTGCGTCGCCCTTCACGTCGTTCGTCCTTATCCTGTGATGGACGGCGTCTACGCGGTTTGACGCGACAGGGACAGCATCAACGTGGCTGATTTCCGCCGATTTCGATAGCTGCGAACGCTACGCAGCCGCGCGCTCCGCGTCGATAATGGCTCGCGCGAACGGCACGCATTGACCGCATTTCGCCTGACATCCCAGCGCGCGATACGCCTGGCAGGCGCTGTTCGCGCCACCGCGCGCAGCCTCGCGCACATCGCGTTCCCGAATGGCATTGCAGACGCATACGACCATGTTCGACCCTCGCTCCGTTGGGTCGGTTCATACTGGTAGTGAAAATCGTTCGCAACAATTATTGCGGATCATTCGCATCAATTCGTCGTGTTCAGGTCGTCGACGAACTGCGCATCGGTTGCCATTGCCGGCGTGCGAGTGACCGCCACAGCCATTCGAACGGCCCGTAGCGACAGCGGGCCAGCCACCATGGCGACCAGAGCAGCATCGCGGCGCACATCGCGAACACCGGTAGATAGAGCGACGCGCGCGACCAGTGGCCGAACTGGCCGAGGCCCCATCCGTAGAAGACGAAACACATGACGATGCTGGTGGCGAGATAGTTGCTGAGCGCCATCCGCCCGGCAGCGGCGAATCGGCGCGCGATGGGACCGCCGCCGGCGGCCAGCAGCACGATCGTGGCCGCCCAGCCGGGGATCATGATCGCGCGGACCGGGGTGGCCAGCGCGATCGGCCCGGCGACGATGGCCAGCACGTCGAGGTCGCGCGACGCCATCCAGACCGCGATCGCCCCATAGCCGAGCAGGCCGATGCCCGTCCCGCCGATCGCCCATCGCCACAGCCGGCGACGCGACCAGCGGCCGTCGAGCATCCCGCTGCGCAGCGCAGCCATGCCGAACAGCATATAGGCAATGGTTTCGAAGCCGATGATCAGCGTGTTGCTGAGGCTTTCGGCGATCTCCGCCAGATTGTGGGCGAGGATTCCGGCATAGCTTCCCCGGTACACGGCAAACTCCCGTGCAAGGACGGCGGGGGCGGGGACGCCGAACGCGTCCTGGAAATCGCGCAGGTTCTGCACGGCCTTCGCGCCATCACTCGCCCGTATCGACAGATAGGCGAGCGGGATCGAGCCGATGAGCAGCGCATCGATCAGCGCGAAGGCGATACCGAACGCCAGCAGCCGTCCGGGGCCGAGCGAGCGGAACGCATAGGCAGCCGACCCGATCAACGCATAATGGGCGAGGATGTCGCCACGCCAGAGCAGGGCGGCATGGGTGAGGCCGAGTACGAACAACCAGCCCATACGCGCGTAGTGAACCGCCGCCGGATCGCGCCCGGCGGCCTCCGCCCGGTCGGTGACCAGCAGCAGCGACGCGCCGAACAGGAACGAGAACAGTCCGCGCATCTTGCCGTCGAACAGGATCAGTACGGCGTAATAGGCGACGCGGTCGGCCGCGCCGTTCAGGCCATAGGCGCGCGGGCTGATATAAGCCGCTTCGGGCAGGGCGAAGGCGAGGATGTTGAGGAACAGGATCCCCATGACGGCGACGCCCCGGACCGTATCGATCGTCGCGATACGGCCCATGGGCGTCGGTTCAGGCAATTGCGGCGTCGCCGTTCATCAGTGCCGGGAAAAAGCCTTCATGCGCCTTGCGCAGATCGTCGAGCGAGACGGCGAAATCGCCATCGGTCAGTTCGAAGATGATGCGGCTGCCGATCGTCCGGCCGATCGGTTCGGCATCGACCCCGGCCTTTTCCGCGCCCTGCAGGAATTCGAGCAGCGCATGGTCGTGGACGGTGACGATATAGACGCCCTGATCCTCGGCAAAGAGCGAGCGGGCGATGTCGTCGAACGGCAGCTTGCGGTCGAGGATCGCGCCGACATTGCCGGCCAGCGCCATTTCGGCGACCGTTACCGCAAGGCCGCCGTCGCTGACGTCGTGGCAGGCGGTGATCTTGCCCGACAGGATCGCGCGGCGGATATAGCCGCCGGTGCTGCGTTCGGCGTCGAGATCGACCGGCGGCGGCGGGCCTTCCTCACGGCCGTGCAGTTCGCGCAGCCAGAGCGACTGGCCGAGCGGCCCGGTGCGGTCGCCGACGCGCAGAATGATGTCGCTGGTCTGCTTGAAGGCGATCGTCGCCGACTTCTCCCAATCGGCCAGCAGCCCGACGCCGCCGATCGCCGGGGTCGGCAGGATCGCCGAGCCGCCGCCGGTCGCTTTCGATTCATTGTAGAGCGAGACGTTGCCCGACACGATCGGGAAGTCGAGCGCGCGGCAGGCTTCGCTCATCCCGTCGAGGCAGCCGACGATCTGGCCCATGATCTCGGGCCGCTGCGGATTGGCGAAGTTCAGGCAGTTGGTAACCGCCAGCGGCGTCGCGCCGACGGCGGTCAGGTTGCGATACGCCTCGGCGATCGCCTGTTTTCCGCCCTCGACCGGGTCGGCGAAGCAATAGCGCGGGGTGCAGTCGGTGGTCATCGCCAGCGCCTTCTGCGTCCCATGCACCCGCACCACCGCCGCATCGCCGCCGGGGCGCTGCACGGTGTTCGCACCGACCATGTGGTCGTACTGTTCCCAGATCCAGCGGCGGCTGGCGATGTCGGGCGATCCCATCAGCTTTAGCAGGTCGGCGGCCGGATCGGTGCATTCGGGGACGTCGGTCAGCTCGGCGGGCTTGGGCGTGGCGACATGCGGCCGATCGTAGAGCGGGGCATCGTCGGCCAGCGGCGCCAGCGGAATGTCGGCGACGACGTCCCCCTGCCATTTTAGCACCATGCGGCCGGTGTCGGTGACGTGACCGATGACCGCGAAGTCGAGCTCCCATTTGTCGAAGATCGCGCGCGCGAAATCCTCGCGGCCGGGCTTGAGCACCATGAGCATCCGCTCCTGGCTTTCCGACAGCATCATTTCGTACGGGGTCATGCCGCGCTCACGCTGCGGCACGTCGTCCATGACCAGTTCGATGCCGACCCCGCCCTTCGACGCCATCTCGACCGAGGAGGAGGTGAGGCCCGCGGCGCCCATGTCCTGAATTGCGACGATCGCGTCGGAGGCCATGAGTTCGAGGCACGCCTCGATCAGCAGCTTTTCGGTGAAGGGGTCGCCGACCTGCACGGTCGGGCGCTTCTCCTCGGCATCCTCGCCGAAGTCCGCCGAGGCCATGGTCGCGCCGTGGATACCGTCGCGGCCGGTCTTCGACCCGACATAGACGATCGGATTGCCGACGCCCGATGCCGCCGAATAGAAGATCTTGTCGGTGTCGGCGATGCCGACGGTCATCGCGTTGACGAGAATGTTGCCGTCATAGGCGGGGTGGAAATTCACTTCGCCGCCGACGGTCGGCACGCCGACGCAGTTGCCGTAGCCGCCGATGCCGTGGACCACGCCCGCGATCAGGTGGCGCATCTTGGGATGATCGGGCCGGCCGAAGCGCAGCGCGTTGAGGTTCGCGATCGGCCGGGCACCCATGGTGAACACGTCGCGCAGGATGCCGCCGACGCCGGTCGCCGCCCCCTGATAGGGTTCGATGTACGAGGGGTGGTTGTGGCTCTCCATCTTGAAGATCGCCGCCTGTCCGTCGCCAATATCGATCACGCCGGCATTCTCACCCGGACCGCAAATGACCTGACGGCCGGTCGTCGGCAGCTTTTTCAGATGGATGCGGCTGGATTTATAGCTGCAATGTTCCGACCACATGACCGAGAAGATGCCAAGCTCGGTGAGGTTCGGCTCACGGCCCATCGCGTGCAGGACACGCGCATATTCTTCGGGGCTCAGGCCGTGTTCGGCGACGATCTCGGGCGTGATCTGGGTCATGGGCGTGCCTCTAGCGTGCGCGCGCAGGCGGTGCCAGCCGGTTTGTGATCGTTGCCGATGTGTTTCCGGTGGTTCTGCTGCGTTGCAAAATAGGTACAGGCGAAGAACAATTATGATCGGCTGGATTTAATCCGCTTCGATTAACCCGTTTGCTGTGGGAACCTTGCATAGCGCTAGACGTCGGTGATCCGCATCGCCGGTCGCTGGCGTAGCAGGGCGTCATGCCGAGCAAGGGAGAATCTGAATGGTTTCGAAGTTTCTGACGGCAATCGCGGCAACCACGCTGGTCGCAGCCCCGGTCGCCGCCAACGCCGCATCGAACGCGCAGTCGCTGTCGGTTGCGAAGTCGGTCCGTGCGTCGGCCCCGACCAAGGGTGGCCAGAAGCTGGCCGGCGGCGGCATCGTGTTCGCACTGCTGGCAGCCGCGATCGTCGCCGGCGGCGTCATCATCGCCACCGACGACAATTCGGACAGCAACTAAGTCCGGTTGCGGGGCGGGGGCCGGTGTCGGTCCCCGCTTCGGTTTTCAGCTTGTACCTTGCCCGTTAGCGCGGTTCAGCACTGCGGACCGACGTTCTCCTATTTTGGTAACAAGGTCGTCGCAGAACAGTCCGCCCATCATGACAAAGAATGCGGTGTCGAGAGTCGGCGTTGCCATTCCCGACCACCAGCGCCACGCCACGATCGCGAACGGAACAAGCGCGACGATCCCTATCGCTTGCCGTAAACGGATCGGAACCTCATAGCGAAGCACGATGAGCGACAGCAGGGCGATCGCCCATGTCGATCCGGCCAGAACCCGCAGCATCAAGCGGTCTCCTGACCGGAAGACGAGCGGCTCAAACTTTCCGCTTCTTCCACGCCTGCCACAGCATCATGCCAAGCAACGTGCCGCCGGCGACGGTGCCGCCGACCGCGACCGCCGTCATCACCGGCGACAGCGTATTGTCGGCGCGGTGGAGATGCGGGCGGTGCTTCTTCAGCTTCTTGAGCAGCGGCGTGCGCTGCGACAACCCTTCGAACATCTCGCCCGGACCTTCGGGATCGAGGATCTTGTTGTCGGCCAGCCATTCGGTGACTGCACCGAGGTCCGGCACTTCATAGGGGCGTAGCGAGCGGCCGTCGCCGCGAAGTTCCTCGATGGTCGCGATCAGCGAGCCGGTACGCTCCAGCGTGGCCTCGATCGTCTTGCAATCGGTGCAAAGATGCTCGGCCAGCAACGAGTCGCGAATGCCGGCGATGGTGCGGCGTTCGTCGGCATTGACATGGCGGGTGGCATCGATGGTCACGTCGCATTCGGTGTCGAGGCGCAGCGAGCGGTTGTTGAAGTTCGACGAGCCGACGCGCAGCAGCTGGTCGTCGATCACCGTCACCTTGGCATGGACATAGATGGCGGTGCCGCCGGCGGTGAAGGGGTGGTAGATGCGCAGCCGGTCGTGGCGGTCGCGTTCCTTCAACGCCTGAAAGATGCGGGCGCGCGCCGAATCCATCGCGACCGGTTCGAGCCAGCCCTCCGCCGTGGTCGGGTTGACGATCACCACTTCGGGGCCGTCGGCTTCGTCCAGCCGCCTCGCGATCGCCTCGGCGACCTTGCGCGAGGCGAAATACTGGCTTTCGGCGTAGATGAAGCGTTCGGCGCGGGCGATCAGGTCGAGATAGAGCGTCTCGATCTCGTGCACCGGTTCCTGTTCGGCCATTTCGGGGATGGTACGGGCGATGGCGACGTCGATTTCGGTGAAGTCGGCGTCCAGCCCGGTCGGCCAGCAATCGCCGGTACCGGTCGGGGCGGGCAGGACCTCGCCCCCCGACACTGCCCAGCGGCGGCGGCACATGTCGCCAAGGGCGGCCGCGACCGGCCCTTCCAGCGCCGTCGTGACGTCGTGCCATGGTTGGTAGGGCGTGCCATCGGGTTCGAGACGACGGGGATCGTTGTCGAGGTGTTCGCGCGTGTCCCAACGGTCGACGGTCATGTCGATCCCGCCGCAAAAGGCGACGCTGTCGTCGATGACCACGACCTTTTGATGATGCGATCCGGCGATCGGGTGATGCCCGTCGAGGCGGAGATGGACCTGCGGATCGCCGATCCATTTGGCGATCCGTACCAGCGTGCGGCCGTGGAACAGCGTCTTGATCGCACCGGTGTCCCAACGCAGGATATGGACCTGTAGCCCCGGCGTGCGGCGCACCAGCCAGCTGATGAATTCGCCGACCTTGTCGGGGCCTTCGCTCTTCGGATCGGTCTTGAACCGGATGCGCGCATCGAAGTCCCAGCCGATCAGCATGATCTGCTTCCTGGCCTTCAGCATCGCGTCGCGGGCATGGGTGAAATAATTGTCGGCATCAACCAGCACGGTCGCGCGGGTCGCGCGCTCGATCCGCCAGCAGTTACGACCGGGTTCGAGCGGAGGAGTATGACGTGCCATATGCCCGCCATGGCATCCTATCGTGACGGTTCCAAGGGTTAGCGACGCGTGACGTGGCCAAAGGTCACAAAGGTCACACTCGCGCGCGGTTTGTGGCGCGCGTGTCGGACACCGGTTGGGACGGGCGGCGGGCGGACGATGGGAAAGAGCGGGAGGGCGATGCTGGCAGGGTGGCGGCGTGTAGGAAAGGGCGGATGCGGGCGCGCTCGCCTTCGCGGGAATGACGATGCGGGGCGTCGATCTGTCGTCACCCCGGGTCAAGCCCGGGTGACGGGGTGGAGAGGTGGTTACAGGATTTCGTGCACCCGTTCCGGCGGACGGGCAAGGACGCTGCCCCTGGACGTTTCGACGATCGGGCGTTCGATCAGGATGGGGTGCTCGGCCATCGCGTCGAGAATGGCGGCGTCGGTGGCGTTCTTCAGCGGTTTGGCTTCGGTTTCGCCGGTGCGCAGGGCCTCGCGTGGGGAGAGGTTGGCGCGGTTGAACAGGTCGGCCAGTTCTGCGCGGGTCGGCGGGGTTTTCAGATATTCGATGACGGTGACGTCGGCGCCGGCGTCGGTCAGGAGCGTCAGAGCCGCGCGGGACTTCGAGCAGCGGGGGTTGTGGTAGATCGTAGCTTTCATGATTTCCTCCCCACATGGTGGGGAGGGGGACCGTTCGCGCTGGCGAGGGGGTGGAGGGGGATGGCCTGCTCCACTGACGCTGCGTTCGGGGCGANATCCCCCTCCACCATCCTGCGGATGGTCCCCCCTCCCCGCGGGCGGGGAGGATCTTACGTCAGTCGTTCTTTGCCAGCCATTCCTCGAGCCATTTGATCGTATAGTCGCCCTGCTGGAATTCGGGGTCGTCGAGCAGCGCCTGATGCAGCGGAATGGTGGTTTTCATCCCCTCGATCACGAATTCCTCCAGTGCGCGGCGCAGGCGCATCAGGCAGCGTTCGCGGGTGGTGCCATAGACGATCAGCTTGGCGATCATGCTGTCGTAATAGGGCGGCACCTTGTAGCCGGCATACAGCCCGCTATCGACGCGGACGTGCATCCCGCCGGGGGCGTGGAAATGCTTCACCGTGCCGGGCGACGGCGCGAAGGTGCGCGGGTCCTCGGCATTGATGCGGCATTCGATCGCGTGGCCGGTGAAGCGGATCTGCTCCTGCCGACAGGTCAGGCCGTGCCCTTCGGCGACGCGGATCTGTTCGCGGACGAGGTCTAGGCCGGTGATCATTTCGGTCACCGGATGTTCAACCTGCAGGCGGGTGTTCATTTCGATGAAATAGAACTCGCCGTCCTCCCACAGGAATTCGATCGTGCCCGCGCCGCGATAGCCCATATCGGCCATCGCCTTTGCACAGATGCCGCCCATGCGCTCGCGGTCGGCCTGTCCGAGCACCGGCGAGGGCGCTTCCTCCAGCACCTTCTGGTGCCGGCGTTGCAGCGAACAGTCGCGCTCGCCCAGATGGATGGCGTGGCCGTTGCCGTCGCCGAACACCTGGAACTCGATATGGCGCGGGTTGCCGAGATATTTCTCCATGTAGACGGTGGCGTCGCCGAACGCCGCCTTCGCCTCGCTGCCCGCCTGCTGCATCAGCGTTTCGAGCTGGTCCTCGGATGCGCAGACCTTCATGCCGCGCCCGCCGCCGCCCGATGCGGCCTTGATGATGACCGGATAGCCGATCGACGCGGCGATCGCCTTGGCCTCGTCGACGTCCGCGATCGGGCCGTCGGAGCCGGGGACGAGGGGCAGGCCGAGCTTGCCGGCGGTCCGCTTCGCCTCGACCTTGTCGCCCATTACCCGGATATGTTCGGGCTTGGGACCGACGAAGATCAAATTATGCAGCTCGACGATCTCGGCGAACTTGGCGTTTTCCGACAGGAAGCCATAGCCCGGATGGATCGCGTCCGCGCCGCTGATCTCGGCGGCCGAGATGATGTTGGGGATGTTGAGATAGCTGTCGGTCGCCGCCGGCGGGCCGATGCAGATGGCTTCGTCGGCGAGGCGCACGTGCATCGCATCGGCATCGGCGGTCGAATGGACCGCGACCGTCCTGATGCCCATTTCATGGCACGCGCGGTGGATGCGGAGCGCGATCTCGCCACGGTTGGCGATCAGCAGTTTCTTGATTTCGGGCATGTTATTCCACGACCACCAGCGGCTGGTCGAATTCGACCGGCTGGCCGTTCGACACGAGGATCTGGGTGACGGTGCCGGCGGCGGGGGCGACGATCGGGTTCATGACCTTCATCGCTTCGATGATGACCAGCGTGTCCCCGGCCGCGACCTTTTGCCCGACCGTGATGAACGGTTTCGCATCGGGATTGGCGGCGAGATAGACGGTGCCGACCATCGGCGAGGTCACCGGCGGCACGGCGCTGACCGGCGCGACGGCGGCAGCGGCCTCGATCGTGGTCGTCGCGGCGCTGGCAAGCTGCGGCGCGGGTTGCGAGGCATAGGCCGGGGCGTAGGTCGCCTGTGCGACCGGCGCATGCTTGCGCACCACGCGGACCTTGCGCGCGCCGTCCTCCACCTCGACCTCGGTCAGGTCGGTTTCGTCGAGCACCTGCGCCAGCGCACGGACGAGGTCGATGTCGACGCGCATCGCGTGGCTGGTGAACGGCGTTCCTTCGCCCTGATTGTCGTCTGCCATGGTAACCCCCAATGGTATCGCTGAGTATAAAAAACCGCGCCCTTGTCAGATGCGGGCGGCCGCTTCAAGCGCGACCAGATAGGAGAGCGCGCCGAACCCGGCCACCGTGCCGCGTGCGGCGCGGCCGACGAAGCTGACGTGGCGAAAGTCCTCGCGGGTATGCGGATTCGACAGATGGACCTCGATCACCGGGGTCTTCACCGCCTTGATCGCGTCGTGGAGCGCGATCGACGTATGGGTATAGGCACCGGCGTTGAGCAGCACCGCCTTTGCCCCGTCCGCCTGCGCCTCGTGCAGCCAGTCGACCAGATGCCCTTCGTGGTTCGACTGGCGCAGTTCGATGGCAAGGCCGAGTTCACGGGCGCGATCCTCCAGCATGCCGGCGATGTCGTCGAGCGTGTCCGACCCGTAGATGTCGGGTTCGCGCAGGCCCAGCAGGTTCAGGTTCGGGCCGTTGAGGACGAAGACGGTGGCAGACAAGGCGGTGCTTTCGGTTGCGGGGGCTTGTCCGCCCTCCCTATATGCAGCGCACCATAGCCGGACCGGGCCCGGTAAGTCGAGAGAACGGCTCGCCCGCAGGAGACGACATGCATAGCGACGGCACCATCAGCATCACGGTCAACGGCGATCACATGCGGGTTCGCGACGGGCTGACCATCGCCGAGCTGGCCGCGCAGATCGGGCTGGTCGCCGAAAAGGTGGCGGTCGAGCGCAATCTGGAAGTGGTGCCGCGTTCGACGCTGAAGGACGTGAAGGTCGAGGATGGCGACGAGCTGGAGATCGTGCATTTTGTCGGGGGTGGCGATCATCCGCCGGTCGCGACGACGGCCGATACGTGGAGCGTGGCGGGCCGCGCCTTTACCTCGCGGTTGATCGTCGGCACCGGCAAGTACAAGAATTTCGAACAGAATGCTGCCGCCGTCGCAGCATCGGGCGCGGAGATCGTCACGGTCGCGGTGCGCCGGGTGAACGTCAGCGACCCCAAGGCACCGATGCTGACCGACTTTATCGATCCGAAGAAGGTCACGTACCTGCCCAACACCGCCGGCTGCTTCGATGCCGACAGCGCGATCCGCACGCTGCGGCTGGCGCGCGAGGCGGGCGGCTGGGATCTGGTCAAGCTGGAGGTGCTGGGCGAGGCGCGGACGCTGTATCCCGACATGGTCGAAACGCTGCGCGCGACCGAGGTGCTGGCCAGGGAAGGCTTTCTGCCGATGGTCTATTGCGTCGACGATCCGATCGCGGCCAAGCGGCTGGAGGATGCGGGGGCGGTCGCGATCATGCCGCTGGGCGCGCCGATCGGGTCGGGGCTGGGCATCCAGAACCTCGTGACGATCCGCCTGATCGTCGAGGGGGCGACGGTGCCGGTGCTGGTCGATGCCGGTGTCGGACAGGCGTCCGACGCGGCGGTGGCGATGGAACTGGGCTGCGACGGGGTGCTGATGAACACCGCCATCGCCGAGGCCAAGGACCCGGTGCTGATGGCCCGCGCGATGAAGGCCGCGGTCGAGGCGGGGCGCATGGGTTATCTGGCCGGCCGGATGCAGCGGCGGCGCTATGCCGATCCGTCGAGCCCGCTGGCGGGCCTGATATGAAGTAAGTTTAATGGAACCGGTGGGTGCGGTTGCGGTTTCTATCATCGCAATCCAGCGAGGGAAACCTCGCCAACCTACAGGAGCCTTTCATGGGTGAACTCACCGACAAGCTCGCCGCCGCCGGCAACAAGATCGCCGGCAACGTCAAGGAAGCCGTAGGCAAGGCGACCGACAACGAGCGTCTGGAAGCCGAAGGCGAGGCCCAGCAGGCCAAGGGCACCGGACAGGACGTCAAGGGCAGCGTCAAGGGCGCGCTCGGCGACAAGATCTGAGCCGATCCGCACCGCATACCGTCGTGTAGTTGGCGGGTGGTGCGAAAGGGTCGCTCCGGGAAACCGGGGCGGCTCTTTTCGTATCGGGCGTCGTGCTGCGGCAGGCCGCGCGTTGCGGGTAGGCAGCGGACGCGATAGGAACGGCGATGGCCAGAGCGGATCGACTTGCCCGTACCGAAACGTTGCGTGTCGAGCGCGAGGCGGAGTATCGCGACGCGTTGATCGTCGCGCTGACGGCGGCGGCGTCGGGCAAACAGGGGCTGTTCGATCATAACCGCGATCGACGTACCCGCGCGGCTATCGCCCCGGTCGTCGACGAACTGGTCCAGATCGGCGAGGAGATCGACGCGATGCGCGAGCAGTTGGGGATGCCGCCCTTCGCCTTGCACCACGAATTCATCAAATCGCGCGGCCCGGTCGGGCCGCAGGCGGTCGGCGAGCGCAAGCAGGCGCAGGCGTGGCTGGACCGGCTGGCGACGGATGTGGAGTAGCGTTGGGGCGGTGTGATCGAACGGTCCGAACGGAACCGTTGCCCGACACGGGTCCAGGTGGAGCGACCGAGCTTCACGACCGTGATGCCGGATGTGTTCGCGATCCCTGCAGAAGTCGCGATCGCTGATCGATAAGCGTACCCCCGCGCGGAGAGCTGGTGTCACAAACGCAAGTGATTGTTTTGCTTGGCTCTGGACCCCCGCCTGCGCGGGGGTACGAGGGTTTCTGCCTCGGCGCGCGACTGCGGCAGAGGTCTCGAACTAGGGCCGATCGACCTTCAGCGATAACCACGGAATTTCGTCATTCCCGCGCAGGCGGGAATCCATAGACGCCGACGGTTTGGCTGGATCTGCGACGATGGCGTGTATGGACTCCCGCCTGCGCGGGAGTGACGGAAAGGGGATGGAACGCTATTCCTTACGCGCAGCGAACTGAATGTCGATCCCGCCCGGTGCGGGGTACAGCAGCGGGCGAGGTTAACGATTGCGAATGGCGGCGATCGTCGTGCTGTGGGTGATGATCTCGATCTCGGTCCTGCAGTGGAGCAGACGGACGCCGGTCTGGGCCAGCGCGCGATCGAGGGCGGGGGCGAATTGGTCGGTCGTCTCGACGGTTTCGGACCACGCACCGTATGCGCGGGCGAGGGCGGCGAAGTCAGGGTTGCGAAGCGCGGTGCCGCTGAGGCGCGCGGGATATTCGCGTTCCTGATGCATGCGGATCGTGCCGTAGCCGCCATTGTCGACGAGGATGACGAGCAGGTTTGCTTGCGTCTGGACGGCGGTGGCCAGTTCCTGTCCGTTCATCAGGAAGTCGCCGTCACCTGCCACCGCGACTGCCAGTTTGTCGGGTTCGCGCAAGGCGGCGGCGACGGCAGCGGGGACGCCATAGCCCATCGCGCCGCAGGTCGGGGCGAGCTGCGTGCCTGACCAGCCATAGTGCCAGTAGCGATGCCACCAGCCCGAGAAATTGCCCGCGCCGTTGCAGATGATCGTGTCGTGGCCCGACAGGCGCTCGCGCATCGCCGCGACGCATTGGCCGAGGTCGAGGGCGACGTCGCGCGGGGCGGGGGTGGACCATGCCAGCCATTCGGCATGGGCTTCGGCACCCGACGGATGCGGATTGGCGGGCGGTTCGGCGCGGGCGAGCATCGCGGCGAAGGCGAACGGGTCGGCGGCGATGGCGATGTCGGCGCGGTACACGCGGTCGAGTTCGGCCGGGTCGGGATGGACATGGATCAGCGTTTGCCCCGGATGATCGGGGGTGACGAGGGTATAGCCGTCGGTGGTCGCTTCCCCGAGCCGCGCGCCGGCGACCAGCAGCAGGTCGGCGGCCTTGATCCGTTGCACCAGCCTGGGCGAGGGGCCGTAGCCGAGATTGCCGGCCCATGCGGGAGTATCGTTGGCGATCGCGTCCTGTCGCCGGAACGCACCGGCGACGGGGATGCCCCAGCTTTTGGCGAAGGCGGCGAAGGCGGCACCGGTCGCCTTGTCCCAGCCCGCGCCACCGACGATCGCGACCGGGCGTTCGGCCCGGCGCAACCGGTCGAGAATGTGGGCGAAGTCGGCGGGGGCGAGCGTCGTTTCCAGTCTGGCGAGCGGCGGGCGGTCGACCGCCACCGCTTCCTCGACCAGCATATCCTCGGGCAGCGCGATCACGACCGGGCCGGGGCGGCCAGAGGTCGCGGCGCGCCACGCGCGGGCGATATATTCGGGGATGCGCGCGGGATCGTCGATGCGCAGCACCAGCTTGGCGAGCGGTGCGAACATCGTCAGGAAATCGACCTCCTGAAACCCTTCGCGGTCGCGCATTCCGCGATCGACGTCGCCGATGAACAGCAGCATCGGGATCGAATCCTGCATCGCGACATGCACGCCGATCGACGCGTTGGTGGCACCGGGGCCGCGCGTGACGAAGGCGACGCCCGGTCGGCCGGTCAGCACCGCATCGGCACAGGCCATGAAGCCGACCCCGCCCTCCTGCCGGCAGGTGACCAGATCGATCGCGGGCGTGTCGTGCAGCGCATCGAGGACCGCGAGAAAGCTTTCGCCGGGGACGTGGAAGATGCGGTCGCAGCCATGGGTGACAAGGGCATCGACGAGGATGCGGCCGCCGGGTCGTGGAGTTGTCATGGCCCCACGCTATCGCGGGCCACCGGTCGACGCCAGAGCGGCGGCGAAGTTGAAGGGCGGTTCAGGTTCTTGACCCGCCCGGTCGACCCTGCGACATCGGCGACGCGACCAGTTGGGAGAGAGCGAGTGAACAAGCTGTACCCGAGTGCCGAGGCGGCGCTGGAGGGATTGCTCCACGACGGGATGACGATCTGCGCGGGCGGGTTCGGCCTGTGCGGCATTCCCGAACGGCTGATCGACGCGATCGAGGCGTCGGGCGTCCAGAAGCTGACCATCGCCAGCAACAATGCCGGGATCGACGGGCAGGGGCTGGGCAAGCTGCTGCGCAGCCGGCAGGTCGCCAAGATGATCTCCAGCTATGTCGGCGAGAACAAGGAGTTCGAACGGCAATATCTGTCGGGCGAGCTGGAAGTGGAATTCTGTCCGCAGGGGACGCTCGCCGAACGTTGTCGCGCGGGCGGGGCAGGCATTCCGGGCTTCTATACCAAGACCGGGGTCGGCACGCTGATCGCCGAAGGCAAGGAAGTGAAGCAGTTCGACGGCGAGGACTATATCCTCGAACGCGGCATCCGCGCCGACCTGTCGATCATCAAGGGGTGGAAGGCGGACGAGGCCGGCAACCTGATCTTCCGCAAGACCGCGCGCAACTTCAACCAGCCGATGGCGACCGCCGCCAATTTCTGCGTGGCCGAAGTCGAGGAAGTCGTGCCGGTCGGGTCGCTCGACCCGGATGCGATCCATCTGCCGGGCATCTATGTGAAGCGGATGATTGTCGGCGCGCCGTATGACAAGCAGATCGAGTTCCGCACGGTGCGGGAGCGGGTGTGATGGGGTGGCCGCGCGGTTTGACCAAAGGGGTGGCGCGTACGCTTGCTCTTGGTGTCGGAGCCTTCGCGCTGTCGGGATGCGTCGTGGCGGTCGGCAACCAGTCGGCGGCACCGGTCGCGCCGGCCACCGTGGCAGGTGTGCCGGCGGGGATGCAGTATCTCTATGGGTCGGGTGAGGCGGCGGCGGCGAGCCGGCAGGCTTATGCCGGGCTGGTCCGCTATGTGAACCAGTATTTGCGCGACCGGACGACGCTCCGGCGGATGTCGCTCTCGGCGGTCCTCGCCGCCAATGCGACGCTCGCGCAGCCGGCGCAGCTGCCCTGCACCGGCAAGCCGGCGGTCGTGTTCGATGTCGACGAAACCGTGCTGCTGAACACCGGGTACGAGTATTCGGATGCGCGCGGTGGCCTTGGCTATGATGCCGCGCGCTGGGAACGGTGGGAGCGGTCCGACGGGCGCGCGACCCGCGCCGTGCCGGGTGCGGTCGAGGGGCTGGCGGCACTGCGCGCGGCGGGCGTGACCGTGGTGTTCAACACCAACCGCAACGCCGCGACCGCCGAATTTACCGAAGGCGTGCTGAACCGCGCGGGCCTCGGCCCCGCCAGACATGGCGAAACGCTGTTCCTGAAGGGCGATGCGCCGGGCGGGTCGGGCAAGGATGCCCGGCGCGCGCTCATCGCCAGCCGATACTGCGTCGTGGCGCTGGTCGGCGATCAGCTGGGCGATTTCAGCGACCTGTTCAACACCGGGCTGAAGCCCGCCGAGCGCCGCGCCGCCGCCGATTCGCCGGCCGTCGCCAATCTGTGGGGCAATGGCTGGTTCGTGCTGCCCAACCCGGTGTACGGCACCGCGCTGGCCGGTGATTTCGACGATGTTTTCCCCAATGACCTGCGCTGGACCGATCCCGGCGCGCGCAAGGAGTAACCCGATGGCCTGGACCCGCGATGAAATGGCGGCGCGTGCCGCGCGCGAGCTGAAGGACGGATTCTACGTCAATCTGGGCATCGGCATCCCGACGCTGGTCGCGAACCATATCCCGGACGGCGTCGAGGTGACGTTGCAGTCGGAAAACGGGATGCTGGGCATCGGCCCGTTTCCCTATGCCGGCGAGGAAGACCCCGACCTGATCAACGCCGGCAAGCAGACGATCAGCGAATTGCCGCAATCGGCCTATTTCAGCAGCGCCGACAGTTTTGCGATGATCCGCGGCGGGCATATCGACCTGACCGTGCTGGGCGCGATGGAGGTGTCGGAGAAGGGCGACATCGCCAACTGGATGATCCCGGGCAAGATGGTGAAGGGCATGGGCGGGGCCATGGACCTGGTCGCCGGGGTCAAGAAGATCATCGTCGTGATGGAGCACACGTCGAAGAACGGCGATCCGAAGTTCATCCCCGAATGCACCCTGCCGCTGACCGGGCGCAATGTCGTCGACATGATCGTCACCGATCTGGCCGTGTTCCAGCGGGCCGACCATGACAGCCCGTTCCGGCTGATCGAATGCGCGCCGGGGGTGACGACCGAGGAGGTTCGGGCGAAGACGACGGCGGCGTACGAGGGGTAGCGCCGCCTGTCCACGGACGCACTTTCAGGGAAGGCAGGAATGACGTTCGCGGTGGGCGCTCGATAAGAAGATTGGTTTCACGCGAAGGCGCGGAGACGCGAAGGAAGAAGTAGCAGAATTGGTTTGCGCAGAGGCGCGAAGGGCGCAAAGTACTGCGCTTGCGGTAAAGTCCGCCGCGACAGCGGCTTTCGGCGCTCGCGGCAAAAGGAAGAGAGGCTTCGCCGGACAGGCGGCGACCGCCACGTCCACAACCTCTCTTCTTCCATCGCGTCTCCGCGCCTTCGCGTGAAACGAACCTTCTCCTGCCGTTCCATCGCATCAGGCTCGATGCGCCCGTATGCAATCCAGCGAGATCGGTAATAAAATGTCGTGCGGACTTTTGTTGGCGACTGTTTTCGGTTAACGCGCGCCCATGAGCAACCGTCCGCAAACCCTGTACGAGAAAATCTGGGACGACCATGTCGTCGAACGCCGCGATGACGGCACCTGCCTGATCTATATCGACCGGCATCTCGTCCACGAGGTCACCAGTCCGCAGGCCTTTGCCGGGCTGCGCGCCGCCGGACGGCGGGTGCGGCGGCCCGACCTGACGCTGGCGGTGCCCGATCACAATCTGCCGACGACGGCGCGGGTGGACGCGCAGGGCAACCGCCTGCCGATCGCCGATCCGGCCAGTGCCAGCCAGCTGGCGGCGCTGGAGAAGAACGCGCCTGAATATGGCATCCGCTATATTGACGCGACCGCCGCGCAGCAGGGCATCGTCCATGTCGTCGGACCCGAACAGGGCTTTACGCTGCCGGGGACGACGCTGGTGTGCGGCGACAGCCATACCAGCGCGCACGGGGCGCTGGGCGCGCTGGCGTTCGGGATCGGCACCAGCGAGGTCGAGCATGTGCTGGCGACGCAGACGCTGTTGCTGCAGCAATCGAAGACGATGGAAATCCGCGTCGACGGGACGCTGGGCTATGGCGTGTCGGCCAAGGACGTCGTGCTGGCGATCATCGGCAAGATCGGCGCGGCGGGCGGCACCGGCTATGTCGTCGAATATACCGGTGAGGTCATTCGCGGCCTGTCGGTCGAGGGGCGGCTGACGATCAGCAACATGTCGATCGAGGGCGGGGCGCGCGCCGGGCTGATCGCGCCCGACGAGACGACCTTCGCGTATCTGAAGGGGCGGCCGATGGCCCCGACCGGGGCCGATTGGGACCGGGCGGTCGAATACTGGCGGACGCTGCCGACCGACCCGCAAGCCCGGTATGATCGCGTCGTGCAGCTGTATGCCAGCGATATCGCGCCGTCGCTGACCTGGGGCACCAGCCCCGAGGATGTCGTGCCGATCACCGGCGTGGTCCCGTCGCCCGACAGCTTCGCTGATGCCAGCAAGCGCGTCGCGGCGCAGAAATCGCTCGATTATATGGGGCTGACGCCGGGCACGCGGATGCAGGACGTCCCGGTCAGCTACATCTTCATCGGCAGCTGCACCAACAGCCGGATCGAGGATCTGCGCGCCGCCGCCAGCGTCGTGAAGGGCCGCCATGTCGCGGGCGGGATCAAGCAGGCGCTGGTCGTGCCGGGGTCGGGACTGGTCAAGCGACAGGCCGAGGCCGAGGGGCTCGACCGCATCTTTACCGAAGCGGGCTTCGAATGGCGCGAACCGGGCTGTTCGATGTGCCTGGCGATGAACCCGGACAAGGTGCCGCCGGGCGAACGCTGCGCTTCCACCAGCAACCGCAATTTCGTAGGGCGGCAGGGACCGGGCGCACGGACGCACCTGTTGTCCCCGGCGATGGCGGCGGCGGCGGCGGTGACCGGGCGGCTGGCCGATGTCCGCGAATTGGTGACGGAGTAAGGCGTATGAAGAAGGTGTTGATGGCGCTGATCGCGGGCGCGGTGCTGAGCGGAGTCGCGGCGGCCTATGCATCGAGCGTGCGGCCGGCGGTCGCGAAGCCGATCGTGCCGCGCGACGGAGCATAGGATGGAAGCGATCACGCAGGTCGAGGGTGGTGCCTATCCGTGGGGTGCCAAGAATATCGACACCGACATCATCATCCCGGCGCACTGGTTGAAGACCACCACGCGCGAGGGGCTGGGCAAGGGCGCGTTCGAGAGCGTTCGGGCGGAAGCCGGCAATATCTTTGACGATCCGCGCTACGCGGGCAGCCCGATCCTGATCGCAGGCGAGAATTTCGGTTGCGGGTCGAGCCGCGAACATGCCGCGTGGGCGCTGGGCGACATGGGCGTCAAGGCGGTGATCGCGCCGAGCTTTTCCGACATTTTCTCCGGGAATGCGATCAAGAACGGGATCGTGACGGTCGTGCTGCCGCAAGCGGCGATCGACCGGCTGGTCGAGGTGGCGAAGGATCAGCCGATCGCGGTCGATCTGGAGACGATGACCGTCACCACGCCGTATCAGGATCGCTTCACCTTCGACCTCGATCCGTTTCGTCGCCGGTGCCTGATGGAGGGGCTGGACGAGATCGGCATGACGCTGGCACAAGATACCGCGATTTCGAAATATGAGTCCGGCGTGGCGAATGCCCGACCGTGGCTCAATGGGAGAAGCGGTGATGCGGGCGTTGCTGTCGAAGGAGCCGGGCGGGCCTGAACGCCTCGCGATCGGGGAATTGCCCGAGCCGGTAGCGGGCGGGGGCCAAGTGATCGTCGCCGTCCGCGCCTGTGCCGTCAACTATCCCGACGTGCTGATCATCGAGGATCGCTATCAATTCCGCCCGCAGCGCCCGTTCGCGCCGGGGGGTGAGGTCGCGGGCGTCATCGAGAGCGTCGGCGAGGGTGTCGAGGGCTGGGCGGTCGGCGACCGGGTGATCGCGGTCACCGGCCATGGCGGGATGGTCGAGAAACTGGCGCTGCCCGCCGCCGCGCTCCACCGCCTGCCACCGAACCGCAGTTTCGAAGATGGTGCGGCGCTGTTGCTGACCTATGCCACCGCGATCCACGCGCTGGTCGATCGCGGGAGGATCGCCGCGGGGCAGACGTTGCTGGTGCTGGGGGCTGCGGGCGGTGTCGGGCTGGCGACGATCGAGCTGGGCAAGGCGTTCGGGGCGCGGGTGATTGCGGCGGTGTCTTCGCAGGAAAAGGCGGCGGCGGCGCGGAGCGCGGGTGCGGACGAGGTCGTCGTCTATCCGTACGCGCCGCTCGACAAGGCGGCGTCGAAGGCGCTGGCGGATGCGTTCAAGGCGGCGGTCGGCGGGCAGGGCGCGGACATCGTGTTCGATCCGGTCGGCGGCGACTATGCCGAACCGGCGCTGCGCAGCGTCGGGTGGGAAGGGCGCTATCTGGTGGTCGGGTTTCCGGCCGGGATACCGAGGCTGCCGCTCAACCTGACGCTGCTCAAGAGTTGCGATGTGTGCGGCGTCTTCTGGGGCGCATTCGCGACGCGCGATCCGGCGGCGAATGCGGCGCATGTGGCGACACTGTTCCGGTTGTGGGACAAGGGCGCGATCGCACCGAAGGTTACGGGGGTGTTTCCGCTGGAGCGTGGCGGCGATGCGATTGCGGCGCTGGCTGCGCGTCGGGTCGTCGGGAAGCTGGTTGTGGTGCCGTAAATTTGGTTCACGCGAAGGCGCGGAGGCGCAAAGGGGTTGCTTGACGTCGAACCTGCATGAATTTCGTCCTTCCCGCGAAGGCGGGAAACCATAGACGCGCAGCTTGGCGATGGAGGCGTGACCGTTGCGGTTATGGATCCCGGCCTTCGCCGGGATGACGGTGGGGCACGGGTTCGGGACGACGGGGGACGTGATCTGGTGATGGCGGCGAGTTGTACCAGCCTCCCAACCCTGCGCCGTTGCACGGAACCCGGCTGCGTCCTATCTCGCGGGGGAGGGACCATTAGGGGATTGCCATGACGACGTTCGACGACCGGGAGCGCGCTTTCGAAGCCAAATTCGCCCGTGACGGGGAAATGGCGTTCCGCGTGACCGCGCGGCGCAACAAGCTGGTGGGCCAATGGGCCGCCGAACGCATGGAACTGACCCCGGCCGAAACCGACGCCTATGCGACGTCGGTCGTTCAGGCCGATTTCGAGGAAGTCGGTGACGAGGATGTGATTCGCAAGCTGATATCCGATTTGGCCGCCGCCGGTGTCGATTGCGGCGAGTCGGACATTCGCCAGGCGATGGCCGATTGCACGGTCGAAGCCCGCCGGCAGCTGCTGGAGAGCATGTAATGCCGATGGAGGCACAGGCGATCGAGGCGCTGATCGTCGCCGCCATTCCCGATGCGGTGGTCGAGATCACCGATCTGGCGGGCGATGGCGACCATTATGCGGCACGGGTCGTGTCGGAGAGTTTCCGTGGGAAACCGCGTATCGCACAGCAGCGCGCGGTCTATGCCGCGCTGGGTGAACGGATGGGCGGCGAACTGCACGCATTGCAACTGACGACCGGCGTCCCCACTCCACAGGCATGAAGCGCCCGTCGGGCGACGAGAAGGATATGACGATGACCGACGATACCAACGCCCGCATCGACGCGGTGGTGAAGAGCAACCCGGTGGTGCTGTTCATGAAGGGCAGCCCGCTGTTCCCGCAGTGCGGCTTTTCGAGCCGGGCGGTGGCGATCCTGAACCATCTGAACACCCAGTTCGAAAGCGTCGACGTGTTGCAGGATCAGGGCATCCGCCAGGGCATCAAGGCCTATTCGGACTGGCCGACCATCCCTCAGCTGTACGTCAATGGCGAGTTCGTCGGCGGATCGGACATCATGATGGAAATGTACGAGAGCGGCGAACTGGCCGAAATGCTGGGCGGCGACAAGGCGGCCTGAGGTTTCAGGTTTTGGACCGTCGGGAAGGCCCGGTCGCACGATGGTGCGGCCGGGTTTTCCGTTTGGGGTGGCGGAGGTTGAGTCATCGGGGGTGCGCCGGACCGCGGACTGACGACGCCTGAAATAGCTTCGTGAAAGCGCGGCGAGTGCTGCTGCAGGCGCCCGCCCCTCGCCAGGGCGACCTCTGCTCGGATGTTCCGCCCGGTCGAAGCGATCATAGACCAGTTCAACGCCGGCGGCGGAATGGCATGGCTGTCGGTGAGGGAGACCCGGGTGGGCGGACCGGCAAGGATGCTGGCCCGCCCGATTGAAGCGCGAACGCATCGGGTGCCTGTACCGTTGCAGATCGCGTGCCAGTTCCGAACATTGCACGTTTCCATCGGCCATTGCGGTTAACCGCCCTTCACCACGCGGCGGGAGTGTAAGCGGTTCCGACAGGTTGGATGGCGTAAACAAATTACACTTGTAAACGTGGCGACCACGGGTGTAGTCATTGCCCATGGCCGAACGAATCAGCGATGCCGAGCATGCCGTCATGGAAGTGCTCTGGGACAAGAACCCGCTCACCGCGCAGGAGGTGGTCGAACGCGTCGCCCCGCTGCGCGACTGGAGCGCGAATACCGTCAAGACGCTGCTCGGCCGGTTGCTCGCCAAGGACGTGATCGGCGCGGAGGAGGATGGGCGGCGCTACCGCTATCGCCCGCTGGTCGCGCGTGAGGAATATGTCGCGGGGGAATCGCAGAAGTTCATCGACCGGTTGTTCGGTGGCAGCCTGACCCCGCTGGTCGCGCATCTGGCCGAACGCGACCAGTTGAGCGCGAAGGAAATCGACGAGATCGAGGCTCTGTTAAAGGCGCTGAAACAATGATCGGATGGGCGGTGGAGACGATCGCGGCGGCGACGCTGCTGATGCTGCTGGTGCTGGTGCTGCGCGGTCCGGTCGCGCGGCGGTTCGGTCCGCAGGCGGCCTATGCGCTGTGGGCGCTGCCCGCGCTGCGCATGATCCTGCCGCCGATTCCCGATGCGTGGCGGCCGGTCGATATCGCACCGATCGGTGCCGCGACCGAGCCGGGGGTGTTTTCGCTGGGCGTGCCGGTCGCCGACATCCCGGCGCTGCCGCAGGGGTGGGGTATGGCCGACGTGCCGCTGGCGGTGGTCGCGCTCTGGCTGCTGGGCGCCATCGCGTTCGTCACCTGGCATGTCGTCCAGCATCGCCGATTCTGTGCGAAGGTGCTGGCGTCGGGGCGAGCGAAGGGGGTGGCGAACGGACACGTCAAGATGATCGAGACGCGCCATGCCGCCGGGCCGCTCGCCTTTGGCGTGGTGCATCGCTACGTCGCGATGCCGGTCGATTTCCGCGAACGCTATGACGAACGCGAACAGGCGTTGGCGCTGGCGCACGAGCTGGGCCATCATGCGCGCGGCGACCTGCTCGCCAACTGGGTCGCGCTGGTTGTGCTGGGGTGCCACTGGTTCAATCCGGTCGCGTGGCGCGCCTTTCGGGCCTTCCGCGCCGATCAGGAGATGGCGTGCGACGCGATGGTGCTGGCCCGCGCCACGCCCGGCGTCCGCCACGCCTATGCCACCGCCATCGTCAAATCCGCGCATGGCCAGGGGCTGTCGGCCGCCTGTCACCTGCACGGCGTCCATGAACTGAAAGGGAGGCTTGTCATGTTGTCGAAGCATCGGGTGATGTCGCCCGCCACCAGGCGGATCGCCGGGGGCGCGACGCTGGCGCTGGCCGTGCTGGGGCTGGGGATCACCGCGTCGGGGACGGAGGCGGCCGAGACGCTACGCGGCAAGATGGAGAATGCGACCGGCGTCGAGATCGCAGCAGTCGAGGCGAAGGCGGCGGCGGTGCTGGCTCCGGTCGCGGCGATCGTGCCCGCACAGGCGGCGACGCTGCCGGCAGAGCCTGCGAGCCCCGCGCCCTTGCCGAAACCCGCGGTCCCGGCGACCACGCCGCAGGTGCCGATGCCGGTGACGGTCGTGATGCCGGCCATGCCCACCATGCCCGCGACGTCGGGCAAGCGGGCGAGTGGCGAGGTCCGCAAGATCGTCGTCCAGCGGTTCGATGGCGATGGCAAGCTGATCGGACAGGATGTCAACGACATCCCCGAAGTGAACGTCGTCGCCGGCAATTGCGGCCCCGGCACGCAGACCAGCGTGACGCGCAACAAGGACGGCAAGCAGGTCACCGTCATCTGCTCCGACCGCATCCGCATCATCACCCGCGAAGCGGCACGCCGCGCGCAGGACGGTGCCCGGATAGCGGCAATGGGTGCGGCTGCGGCAGCCCGCGGCGAAGCGGCGGCGGCACGCGGTGACGCACAGGCGGCGCAGGGCCGTATCTATGCCCGGCAGGGATTGCGGACCGCGCTGGCCAGCCTGCGGTCGACCCGCGCGTCGATCGCGGCGGACCGGGACATGCCGGCCGCAGGACGCACCAGCGCGCTCGAAGGCATCGACGAAAGCATTAGCGAACTTCAGTCCCAGTTGGACGACGAGGACTGATACCCGATCCACGGACGTTCTGCCCCGTTCGTTCGTGGCAGGGCCGGTCGGCTTCGCGCCGGCCGGCCCGATCGCCTTGTATCGTCGGCGGTCAGCCGCCATCTGTCCCGGTAATGGCCGAATTTCCCCCCGGTATCGCCCAGCCGCTCGAACCGCTGGTGACGCGCGTGCTGGCGCGCAATGCTTCGCCCTACACCCATAGCGGCACGCAGAGCTTCGTGGTCGGCGGCACGGGGGCGGTGGCAGTGATCGATCCGGGGCCGGTCGACGACGTTCATCTCGACGCCATTCTGGCGGCGGTCGGCGGGCGCGAGGTCGCCGCCATCCTGTGCACCCACACCCACCGCGATCACAGTCCGGGCGCGGCACCGCTGGCGGAGCGGACCGGCGCGGCGATCATCGGCTGCGCGCCGCTGACGATGGACGATGCAGGCCCGCGTTCGGATGCGGCGTTCGACATCGATTATCGCCCCGACCGGGTGCTGGCCGATGGCGAGGCGGTGGCGGGTGACGGGTGGACGCTGGTCGCGGTGGCGACGCCGGGCCATACATCGAACCACCTCGCCTTTGCCTTGCCCGAAAGCGGTGCGCTGTTCAGCGGCGACCATGTCATGGGCTGGTCGACGACGATCGTGTCGCCGCCCGATGGCGACATGGGCGAGTACATGGCGAGCCTCGCGAAGCTGCTCGAACGTGATGATCGCGTCTATTACCCGGCGCACGGTGATGTCGTAGCGACGCCGCAACGGCTGGTGCGCAGTATGCTCGGCCATCGTCGACAGCGTGAGGGGCAGATCGTCCGGGCGATCGAACGCGGCATGCACGACGTGCCGACGATGGTTTCGGCGATGTATGTCGGACTGGCACCGGGGCTGGTCGGTGCGGCGCAGCGGTCGGTGCTGGCGCATCTGATTGACATGGAGCGGCGGGGATTGGTGATGCAGGAGGGCGCGACATGGCATCGCAGGTGAGGCCACAGGCGCTGCGGCTGGTCGTCGCGGTCGTCGTGCTCCTGGCATTGGCGGTCGGCGGTTGGCTGCTGTGGCAACGCTATGAAGAGCGCTATACCGTCACGACCGAGCCGGACAGCGGGCAGGCGGTGACGCGGATCATCACCGCGCGGTTGTCGGGGGCGAGCGCGCTGAAGGTCGCGTCGTTGTCGGGCACGTTGCAGGCGACGGCAAGCGATGTCCGCGGCTTTGGCTGGCTGCGGTCCGATCAGGTGGTCAAGATGCCGTATTCGGTCGATTATTTCGTCGATGTTGGCGGGATCGGGGATGGGCAGCTGAGCTGGTCGGCGGATACCCGGACGCTGGTGGTCGATGCGCCTGAGGTAACGGTAGCGCGGGCGAATATCGACGAAGCGGCCCGGACGCTGGTTCAGACCAACGGGCTGTACGTCACGCGCGAGGCGGCGGCGGCGTTGTCGCAGCGGGTGTCGTCGGTGGCGCAGACGCGCGCCGAACGCGAGGCGCGCAGTCCCGAGCGACTGGCGCAAGCGCGGGAGATGGCGCGTGCCGGGCTGGCCCGGTTGCTTGCCGCGCCACTGGCGGCGGCGGGTGAGCGGAATGTGCGGGTCGTCGTGACCTTTCCGGCCGAACGAGCCGTTCGGAACAACGAGCGCTGGGATGTTTCGGCGGACCCGGCCGAGGTGGTCGCCAATCGGCGGTGAGGTTTCGGCTCCGCTCCCTTGGCGGGGAGGGGCGGACGTCCCGCTTGCGATGCGGTCGGGACCGACCTACGGGCAGGTTCACAGGAGACGACAATGAACGCGCGCACCGAAATGCCCACCGGCACCGACCTGCTGGCCGAGATCGACCGGCTGCGCCGTGAGCGCAACGCCGTCATCCTCGGCCATTATTACCAGCGACCCGAGATTCAGGACCTTGCCGATTTCGTCGGCGACAGCCTCGACCTCAGCCGCAAGGCGGCGGCGACCGATGCCGATGTCATCGCGTTTTGCGGCGTGCGCTTCATGGCCGAAACGGCAAAGATCCTGTCGCCCGACAAGACGGTGATCCTGCCCGACATGGATGCCGGCTGTTCGCTGGAGGACAGCTGCCCGCCCGACCAGTTCGCGGCGTTCCGGGCCAAACATCCCGACCATATCGCGCTGACGTACATCAACTGTTCGACCGAGGTGAAGGCGCTGTCCGACATCATCGTCACCTCGTCATCGGCCGAAAGGATTCTGGCGCAGCTGCCGGCCGATCAGAAGGTGATCTTCGGTCCCGACCGCAATCTGGGCGGGTATCTGATGCGCAAGACCGGGCGCGACATGTTGTTGTGGCCGGGCGTGTGCATCGTGCACGAGGCGTTCAGCGAGACCGAGTTGCTGAAGCTGAAGGCGCAGCATCCCGGCGCGCCGGTCGCGGCGCATCCCGAATGCCCGGCGATCATCCTCGACCATGCCGATTATGTCGGGTCGACCAGCGGCATCCTCGCCTATGCCGCCGACTTCCCCGGCGACACGCTGATCGTCGCGACCGAGCCGCACATCATCCACCAAATGGAAAAGGCGTTGCCGAACAAGCAATTCATCGGCGCGCCAGGTGCGGACGGGAACTGCAACTGCAATATCTGTCCGTATATGGCGCTCAACACGCTGGAAAAGCTCTACATCGCGCTGCGCGACCTGTCGCCGCGGATCGAGATCGAGGAGGGCTTGCGCCAGCGGGCCAAGGTGTCGCTCGACCGGATGCTGGCGATGGCCAGCGGCACGGTGGGGCTGGGCGATCTGGGACCGCTGCGCGCGGGGTGACGGCGGCGTAGCGGCACGGGTGCCGGACGCCGAGTCGCTATGCCATCGGTCGTCCGGACGGGCGGTTTCCCCCGCCGGTGGGCGAGCGGGTGCGATTCACACGCGGGCCTGGTTCCGGATTTCGTCCGTAGCGCGCGGCACGCCGCGTCCCAGCCAATGGGCGAAGCCGCCATTGCGCAGGCCGGTAATGGTGCCGATCAGCACCAGCAGCGTGGCGATGACCACGCCGATCGCGACCAGCGCCGATCGCTGCCCGCCCGATGCCCAGATCGCCGACAGCGCCCAGAAGAAGACCAGCGCATAGGGCGGGCAACCCCGGCCGGCGACCAGTGCCGCCGACGCGATCGCGCCACCGACGACCACCACCGCCGCGGCGATGAACGGCGTTTCGCCGCCGAAATAGACGCCGTGCGCGCGCAGTGTCGCGGTGATGTTGACGATCGACGCGACGGTCAGCCAACTGGCCAGCGCAGTCAGCGGCAGGACCGCGCACCACCGCTCACCGGGGGTGAAGCCCGATGGCCATGCGGCGAGAATGCGGTAGCTTTTGAGCAGGCACAGCAGCGTGAACAGGATGATCGCGACCGACGGCACACCCAGCCCGGCGACCTGCACATAGGCGGCCCATAGCGCGTTGCCGAAGAACGCCCCGGCGGCGGGGCCGCGCAACCGGGCGATCAGCACATTGTCGCGCTGGGCGGGTAGCGCCTGATACAGCGCGAACACCAGCGCGCCGGTGTAGAGCGCGCCCCAGATCGCGAACGCCCAGCCGGCGGGCGTGACCAGCGTGCGGACGGCGTTCGACTGATCGCCGATCGTTCGCCCGATGTCGATCATCGGCAGCAAGGGGGTCAGGATTTGTGCCGAAGCGCAAACCAAGGGGAGCATGCGCGACGTGAACGATACGTCGGCGATATCAGGGGATTGCGTCGTCATGGCGAGCAAACTCGCAACATTGCATTCGGTTGCCAACTGCTACTGGCATGTTGGTTCCATTATTTTTTCTGTCTGCTCCGACTAATCGGCGCACCGGGGGTGCCGGCGCGCCGAAAATGTCAGGGATTGGCCACGCTGCGCCGTTCCCCGAACCGGGCGTACAGCGTCGGCAGCACGAACAGGGTCAGCAGCGTGGCCGAGATCAGCCCGCCGATGACGACGGTGGCGAGCGGTTTCTGCACCTCCGCCCCAGCGCCCGATCCCAGCGCCATCGGCAAGAAGCCGAGGCTGGCGACGAGCGCGGTCATCGCGACCGGGCGCAGGCGGAGCATTGCCCCGGTCCGCGCCGCCTCCGCCCGGGCCATGCCACCCGCGACCAGTTGCTGGATCGAACTGACCATCACCAGCCCATTGAGCACCGCGATCCCCGACAGCGCGATGAAGCCGACCGCCGCCGATACCGAGAAATCGATGCCGCGCGCGTACAGGAGCAGCACGCCGCCGACCATCGCGAAGGGAACGCCGGTAAACACGATCGCGGCGTCACGCACCGACCGCAGCGCGCCGTACAACAGCAACAGGATCAGCACGAAACAGGCCGGGACGACCAGTTTCAGCCGGGCGGTAGCGGACGCGAGGTTTTCGAACTGACCGCCCCATTCCAGATAACTGCCCGAAGGCAGGCGGACCTTCGCCGCGATCGCCTCCTGCGCATCGGCGACGACCGAGGCGACGTCGCGGCCGCGGACATTGGCCTGCACCACGACGCGGCGCTTGCCGTTTTCGCGGCTGATCTGGTTGGGGCCGTCAACGACGCGGATTTCGGCCACGCTCGACAGCGGTACGCTGCCGCCGCCCGCAATCGGCACCGGTACGCGCTCCAGCAGTTGCAGGTCGGCGCGCTGGCTGTCGGACAGGCGGATGACGATCGGCACCCGCCGGTCGCCTTCGAAGATCACGCCCGATGGCCGCCCGCCGATGGTGGCGGTGATGACGTCCTGCACGTCCTGCGCGGTGACGCCGCGCTGTGCCATCGCCATCCGGTCGACGCGGATGTCGAGCATCGGCAAACCGGTGGTCTGTTCGACCTTCACGTCCGCCGCGCCCTTCGTCTGGCGCAGTACCGCCGCGATCTGTTCGGCGGTGCGGTTCATCGCGTCGAAATCGTCGCCGAAGACCTTCACCGCGATGTCGCCGCGCACCCCCGCGATCAGTTCGTTGAAGCGCATCTGGATCGGCTGGGTGATCTCATACGCGTTGCCGGGAATCTTGGACAGATCATGCTCGATCCGCTCGACCAGTTCCGCCTTGGGCAAACGCGGGTTTGGCCATTCGGAGCGGGGTTTCAGGATCACGAACATGTCGGTGGCATTTGGCGGCATCGGGTCCGATGCCAGTTCGGCGGTACCGGTCTTCGAATAGACGAAGCGCACCTCGGGCTGGCGTGACATCAGCCGTTCGATCGGCACCTGCATCGCCTGACTCTGCTGGACCGAGGTCGCGGGGATGCGCAGCGCCTGAATCAACAGATCGCCTTCGTCGAGCTGCGGCAGGAACACCTGTCCCAGTCCGGTAAAGGCGAGCAGCGCCACGATCAGGCTGGCGATACCCGCACCGATGGTCAGCGATGGGCGCTTCATCGCGCGGTCGAGGCCGGGTTCGTAGCGCGCCTTCAGCCACGCGACGATCCGGCCGTCCTTCTCCTCGATCCGGCGCGACAGCAGCAGCGCGATCATCGCGGGGACGAAGGTCAGCGACAGCACGAAGGCGAAGGCGAGCGCGATGATGACCGTCAGCGCCATCGGCACGAACGTCCGCCCCTCGACCCCCGACAGCGTCAGCAAGGGCAGGTAGACGAGGATGATGATCGCCTGCCCATAGACCGAGGGCCGGATCATCTCGCGCGCCGCCGCCGTCACGGTGTCGAGCCGTTCGTCGGTGGTGAGCAGCCGGCCCTCGGCATGTTGACGATCGGCAAGGCGTCGCATCGCATTTTCGACGATGATGACCGCACCGTCGACGATCAGCCCGAAATCGAGCGCACCGAGACTCATCAGATTGGCCGACACACCCGCGTGCAACATGCCGAACCCGGTCAGCAGCATCGTGATCGGGATGACCAGCGCCGCGATCACCGCCGCACGGAAATTCCCGAGCAGCAGGAACAGCACGACAATGACCAGCACCGCCCCTTCGGAAAGGTTCTTGGCGACGGTGGCGATGGTCGCGTTGACCAGTGCGGTTCGGTCGAGCACCGGCTGCACCACCACGTCGGGCGGCAGCGAGGCGTTGATCGATTTCAGCTTGTCGGCGACCGCGGTGGCGACGGTGCGGCTGTTCTGGCCGATGCGCATGATCGCGGTGCCAACGACGACTTCGGTGCCGTTTTCCGACGCCGATCCCATCCGCACCGCCTGTCCGGTCCGCACGGTCGCGACCTGATCGAGCGTGATCGGCACGCCTTCGCGGGTGGCGATGACCATGCGCGACAGGTCGGCGGCGCTGCGCACCAGCGCGTCGGACCTGACTGCCAGCCCCTCGCCACCGCGATCGACGAAGCCGCCGCCGACGCTGCTGTTGTTGCGTTCCAGCGCAGTGCCGAGGTCGGTCAGCGTCAGGTCGAGCGCCGCCAGCCGCTGGATATCGGGGACGACGAGGAACTGCTTGGCATAGCCGCCGATCGAATCGACCCCGGCTAGACCCGGCACGGTTTTCAGCAGCGGGGTGACGATCCAGTCCTGCGCGGTGCGCAGATAGGTCGCCTTGTCCTCTTCGCTGACCAGCCGTTCGCCCTCGGGCGTGATATAGCTGCCATCGGGCTGCTGGCCGGGCTCGCCGGGTTTGTGCAGGTCGTCGCCGCGATGCTGAAGCCGGACGGTGTACATATACACTTCGCCAAGGCCCGTCGCGATCGGCCCCATTTCGGGGGTGACGCCCGGCGGCAGGCTTTCCTGCACCCCCTGCAACCGTTCGCCGACCTGCTGCCGGGCGAAATAGGTGTCGGTGTCTTCCGAAAAGACGGCGGTGATCTGGGCAAAGCCGTTGCGGCTGAGCGAGCGGGTATATTCGAGGCCGGGGGTGCCGGCGAGCGCGGTCTCGATCGGGAACGAGACCTGTTTCTCGACCAGTTCGGGCGAGAGGGCGGGGGCGCGGACGTTGATCTGCACCTGGTTGTTGGTGATGTCGGGCACGGCGTCGATCGGCAGGCGATAGAGCGACCATGCGCCGATGGCGGTGGCGATGAGGGTCAGCAGCAGAACCAGCCAACGCTGCGCGACCGACCACGAGACGATGCGGGCGATCATCGATCAGTGATCCGCATGGGTGGCTTCACCCTTGCCGAGTTCGGCCTTGAGCGTGAAGCTGCCGGTGGTGGCGATCTGTTCGTTACCCGACAGCCCCTTGCGAACGACCACCGCACCGCCCGATGCGGTGCCGAGTTCGACCGGAACCGCCCTGAACCCGGTCGGGGTACGGACGAACACGACCGAGCGATTCTCGACGGTCTGGACCGCCGTGGTCGGCACGCGGATCGCGCCGGTGCCTTCGCTGCCGGTCAGGCGGATCGCGGCGGTCACCGGTTCGCCGACCCGCCACTGGCCACCGCGATTGTCGAGCGTGGCGATGGCGGGAACCAGCCGCGTTTCGGGGTCGAGCGCGGGCGAGACGAAGCGGATGCGGGCGGTCGTTTCCCGACCCGGCGCGGTGACGGTGACGACATTCCCCGGCGCGATGCGGCTGGCATCCTCGGGCTTCAGGCTGAGCGACAGCGCGACCCGCGACAGGTTGGCGACGCGGAACAGTTCGGCGTCCGCCGCGACGGTCTGACCCAGTACCACCGGGCGGGCGATCACCTGTCCGGCGATCGGGGCGACGATGCCGATGCGGTTGAGGCTGCCGCCCCCGCCGCCCATCGCGGCCATCATGGCGCTTGCCTGCGTCAACGCGATGCGCGCCTCGGTCGCGGCGGAGCGCGCGGCGATCAGATCCTGTTCGGGCGTGACCTTCTGCGCAAACAGCCGCTGTTCGCGGGCGAGATTGCTGTTGGCAAGTGTCAGGCGGGCGCGGGCGGCCTGTACCTCGCCCTTGATCTGCGCCGCCTCGCGGCTTTCGATCACCGCCAGCGTCTGTCCGCGTGCGACGCCTTCGCCGAGATTGCGGTTGAGCGCGACGACCCGTCCGCCGATCGCGGCGGAGACGACCTGCGTCGCCTGCGGATCGCCCTCGACGATCGCGGGGATTTCGATCGTCGCCGCGCCGTCGTTGGTCGGGCGGGCCAGTTCGACGCCGGCCAGCGCGATCTGTTCGGCGGTCAGGGTGACGGTCGCTTCGTCATGCTCGCCGCCATGTTCCTCGCCATGTTCGGCTTGCGCCGCTTCGTTGGTCGGGGCGTCGACGGTGTTACAGGCCGACAGCAACAAGGCGAGCGCGAGGGTCGTGCGCAATTTCATCACGGTGTCTCCGTCGACGGCGCAGGGGCGGTCAGTCGCTCCAACTGCGCACGGGCATTCTGATACTCGGCCAGCGCATCGATCGCGGCGAGCCGGGTTTCGGCAAGGGTGCGTTCGACGTCGAGCAATTCGGTCTGGCCGAACTTGCCCTCGCGATAGCCGATACGGGCGATGCGCGCGGCCTCCTGCGCCGCTGCCAGTGCCGGGCCGGCGGCGGTGCGCGCGGTGGTCGCGGCATTGGCGGCCTGTACCTGCGCATCGGTGATCGCCTGCGCGACATCGAGCGCGGTGACGCGGGCCTGCGCCTCGGCACGGGTGCGTTCGGCGCTGGCCTGCGCGATCGCCGCGCGACCACGGTCGAACAACGGGATCGGCAGCGACAATGCTACCACCGCGGCGGTATCGTTGGTCGCCTCCAGTCGCCGGATCGCCGGACCGATATTGAGGTCGGGAACGCGGGCCGCGCGGGCGAGGCGAATGCCGGCATCGGCGACGGCGATATCGGCCCGCGCCGCCGCCAGCGCGAGCGTGCCGTCGGGCAGGACGGGCGCGACGGGGCCCTGCGTGTCGGCGGGCAGGCGATCGAGCAGGCGGTCGTCGAGCGGCCCGGCCGCCGGCTGACCGATCCGGCGCGACAGGTTGGTGCGCGCCGCCTGCGCCAGTCGCTCGACGCGTTCGACCCCGGCCTCGGCATTGATGCGGGCGACCTCGGCCCGCTGCCGTTCCAGCGGTGAGGCGCGGCCAGCCTCGACCCGGATCGTGGCGACGCGGAGTGCTTCGGTGGCGATCCGGGCCTGTTCGCGCGCGGTCGCGACGCGGCGGTCGGCGGCCAGCGCGCCGACATACAGCTGTGTGATCCGCAGCCGCAGGTCGGCCGCGATGACGGCTGCCTCGATCCGGGTACGCGACAATTGTGCCCCGGCGACCGCGCCGCGCGCGCTACGCTTGCCGCCGAGTTCGATCGGTATGGCGATGCCGAGCGTCGTCTCGGCGCTGCGCAGTCCCTGATAGGCACCCGAGCCGAGGATATTTTCGACCTGCGCCTGCACCTGCGGGTTGGGGCGAAGCGCCGCGACGGCACGCGCCTGTTCGGCGGCATCGACTGCAGCGTTGGCGGCGTCGATCGACGGTGCGCGACCGCCCGCCGCCGCGACCGCCTGATCGAGCGTATAGACCGGCCCCGTGTCGGCGGGGGCGGTTTGCGCCATGGCCGGACCGGCACACGACGCCACGACCAACATGGCCGCGAACCAGATTTGCATGATGGAGACATCCCAACGAACTGCGTCAGGCCGGTCGTAACCGGCCGGTGGCGTTCGTCAGGCGGCGGGGGGCCGCAGCGCCGGATCGATCGCGCGTGACGGTGCCCCACGAATCTGCGCAAGCGTAGCGGGATTGACCGTCGCCAGCGAAAACAGGCTCAGCAAACCACGCTGCGGAACGCTGAACGTCCCGGCGTGGCAGTTGCCGTGATGGTGCAGCGCCGCCTTGTCGTTGTCGCTGCCATCGGGGCCGGTATCGGCATCGCTATGGACCGGTCCCGAACATTCGACGGTCGCCGGCCCGGCCGATTCGCGCGCATGGACCGTGGTCGCCAGCACCAGCGACGACAGCAGCAGCATGAGCAACAGGGACCAGGCACGGGTCAGCATGAGCGCGACCCTATCGCATCGCCGACGGAAAGTCACCGGGAGGCTGCCGGAAAACAACAAGGACGCGATGCTACCGTATTCGTCGGTCATGACCGGAGCGAAACCGGACCGATCAGCCGGCAGCGACGCGCTCCGCCTCGCCGGGTGCGAACCCTGCCAGATAGGGATGCCCCAACACGCGGCGGGCATTGCGTTCGCCGATCGCGGTGTCGTTGACCAGCCGGCTGCCGGCGACGGTGCGGTACTGCGCGACACAGGCGTCGATCCGCGCGAAGCGGGCCCCCGCCGCCCCGGCCCGGGTGTAGAAATCCCAATCGTTGCAATTGTGGAAGCTGGGATCGAACCCGTCGACGCGCTCGACCAGCGTGCGGCGGACCACCGACCAACTCGGCCCGATCACCCCGCCGCTGGCAAGGCCCGCACGGATGCAGTCACCGTCCCAGCCGCATTCGGGATCACCGGGCGCGGCATCGCCCTCGACCCGCGCGAACCAGCCGACGACGATGTCGCTGGCGGCACTCACCACGCTGCCGAGCAGCGCGCGCGCCGCGCCGGGCAGCCAGACATCGTCGCTGTCGAGGAACGCGATCCAGTCGGCGGTGGACAGCGCCGCGCCGCTGTTGCGCGCCTGCGATGCGCCGACGTTGCGCGGCAGGATCATCGCGACCACGCGCGGGTCGGTATCGGCAATAGCGCGGATCGTGGCGGCGCTGTCATCGCTCGACCCGTCATCGACCACGATCACGCGTTCGGGTGCCGGCACCTGCGCCAGCACGCTCGCCACCGCATCGGCGACGACGTGCGCGCGGTTGTGACACGGGATGACGACGTCGTACGACGCGACGAACGGATCGGCGGAATGCAGCATCCCCGTCCCATGCCAGAACCACGCCCACGATCAAGCGTCGCAACCGTACCGGCGCAAAGGCCGTTCGAAAACGCGCCGGTACCGCCTTGAAACTCGCCCTTTCGCAAGTTTCCAAACAGACTTTTAGCGCCCGCCGTAGCGCAGGCGGGCACCGGCATAGACATAGCGGCCGACCGGCGAGATCGGCACGTTGGTTTCGAAGCCGATATCGGGCCGCTGGTCACCCAGATTGTTGACGCCGCCATAGAAGGAGAAATCGTCGTTGACCGCGACCTGCGCCTGCACGTCGTGGCTCCACAATTCCTTGTACCGCAGATAGCGCGGATCGACGAGGCTGGGGTTGCTGTCGGTATCGATCCGCGAGAAGCGGCGGACGCCGTTCTGCCAGCGCAGATTATAGCTGAGCGTCAACGTGCCGCTGTTCCATGTCGGTGAGAAGGCGAGGGTATAGCGCGGGCGGAACGGCTGATCGACATTGTCCTCGGTCACCGCGCCCGGTGTCGCCACCTGTTCGAGCCGGTCGAGATAGCCGCCGACCAGCCGCAGGTCGAAATCGCCGATGCGCGCGGTCGAAAAGCGATAGGTGACGTTCAGTTCAGCCCCGGCGGTGCGAAAGGCGGCGACGTTCTGCGGCTGCACGGTGAAGCCGTTGATGAAGCCCGTACCCGTGCGACGGCTGATCGACCGGCAATAGGCGTTGTCGAGCGTCGGCTGATCGACGCACAACTGGGCGATGGTGTTGGCGTCTGGCGTGTTGATCGCATCGCGCAGCTCGATGTCGTACCAATCGACCGCGATCGACAGGCCGGGTACGAAATTGGGACGGAGTACGATGCCCGCCGTCCATGTCGTCGCGACTTCGGGACGCAGGTTGCGGTTGCCCTCCTGCGTACCGGGAATGAAGATCGTCGCGTCGGGATTGTTGGCGGCGGTGAAGTTCGCGAAATCGCCGCCGGCGGCGGCGATCAGCGTGCGGCAATTCTCTGCCCGGAACGACGTGCCGAGGCTGCGGTTGGCGACATAGCAGGGGTCGGAGAAGAAGTTGCTGGTCCCGGTCTGCGGACGGAAGATCTCGCCGATATTGGGCGCGCGCACTGACCGGCCGTAGGAACCCCGGACGCTGATCGCGGCGATCGGCGCGTAGATTCCGTTGAACTGCCACGCGCGGGTCGATCCGATCGTCGAATAATCGGACAGGCGACCCGCCGCACCGACGGAGAGCAGATGGGCGAAGGGCACTTCCTTCAGCAACGGCGCATTGACCTCGCCAAAGGCTTCCCAGACGTCGAAGCTGCCATCCGACGGGGTCGGAATGATATATTCGTCATACTGGTAGAAGGCATTGTCGATCAGCGCCTGTGCCGGGCGGAAGCGGCTCGATTCGCGACGATATTCGCCACCGGCGGCGAAGGCGACGGGGCCGCCGGGCAGCTCGAAGAACTGGCCGAAATCGCCGGTCACCGATGCGTTGGCGACATGCTGTTCGATCCGCGCGTTGCTGACCGGGTTGCTGAGATAATAGCCGAACGAGCGGCCATCGACGGTATTACCGCCAAAGGTGTTGACCGGAATACACCCCGCCGCCCGCGCGTCGGCCGAGCGGCACACGATCGCGCCGCTGGCATCGCGCACCGCGTCGAGGGCGTTCAGGAATTGGGTGTTGAGCCGGTCGTTCAGCTTGGTCGCGCGGACATCGGTGCGGCCATAGGTATAGGACAGGTCGTAGCTGGCATGGTCGCTGATCCGTCCGGCAAGATCGACCACGCCGCGCCACGTCCGCCGCCGGTCGCGCTCGCCGCGGCGGGGGATGTCGAAATTGTTGCGGCTAATATCGACCGAGGTAAGGCCGGCGGCGCGCGCGGCGGTCAGGATCGACAGCGGGATGAACGGGTTGTCGAGCGCGATGGTGGCCGGGTAATTACCGCCATAGCCGCTGAAGCTGGTCACCTCGCTCTGGACGAACTTGCCCTCGACCGACAGCTTGAACGCGTCCGAGACGTCGAAATGGGCGAGCGCATTGACCGCATGGCGTTCGGTGCGCGGCAGGATGTCGCCGACATAGCCCGCGACCGGCGTATCGTCGCCGCCGATCGAGTAACCGTCATTCTGCAGGAAGCGACCGGGGGTGTAGAGTGCGCCGTCGCCGCGAAACACCTGATCGCCGATCACGACATAGCCCTGGTTCGATCCATAGGGATAGCGCAGGTCGGTGACCGGTCCGATCTTGTAGCTGCCGGCTCGGGTCGGGTCGTAGCCGTCGAGGTTCACGAAATACTGGCGCTGGGCGAGCGCCAGATAATCGCGGTCGTCGTTCGCCAGCGGATCATCGGCGTTATATTCATAGGCCAGCGTCAGATTGCCGCGCCCCTCGGCGAAATTGCGTCCCGCGATCAGCGACGCGAAGCGGTTGCCGGCATCGCCGCGTTCGGAAATGCCCGCCTGCGCCCGCGCGGCGATCCCGTCGAAATCGCGACGCAGGACGAAGTTGACGACGCCCGATACGCCATCGGCACCATAGACGGCGGAGGCGGCACCGGTCAGCACGTCGACCCGTTCGATCAGGTCGGTCGGGATCGCGTTGATATCGACGGCGGCGGTGTCGGGCTGTCCGGCGACGTGGCGACGGCCGTTGACCAGCACCAGCGTCCGGTTCGGGCCGAGGCCGCGCAGGTCGAGCAGGTTCAGCCCGACCTGTCCCAGTGCGCCATCAGCCTGGTTGCGGCCGGCGGTGCGGGTGCTGTCGAGCGAGTTGGTGAGCGCGGGCACGCGTTGCAGGAAACTGGTGACGTTGGTCGTCCCCGATCGCCGAAGTTCCTCGGCACCCAACGACACGACCGGGTTGGGCGCGGCATAGTCTGGCCGGGCGATCCGCGATCCGGTGACGACGATTTCACCGCCGTCGTCGTTGCTCGTCGCGGCTTCGGGGGGCTGCGGCGTCACGGCTACGGTCTGGGCCTGTGCGGATGCTGCGGTAAGCAACGCCGCCCCGGCAAGCAGGTGACGGCGTGTGACGATCGACATGGTGACTTCCCCCGACCATCGCACCCCTTGGCGTCGAAACTGGTCGGAATGCAGAACATCCTTCGGCGAAAAAGGGTTCGGTTCGGTACGCGGTGGACCGGAATATCGGCGCGTTTCTTGTGGTTTAGCTGTCACGTCGGCTGGCGTCCGACTCCGCGATCCGGCACAGATCGACGGGTGCAGAGCGGCGACGATCATGGCGGACCGACCCGCAGGGCGATGCTCGGCCTGTTTCCCGCGCTTGCGATCGCCGGCTGCGGCAAGACGAGCGGGCCGCCGCCGCTGCGCGTCTGGGCGATGAGCTATGAGGGCGACTATTCGCCGTTCCTGATGCCCGGCTTCACCGCCGCCACCGGCATCCCGGTCGAGGTCCAGTCGCTGCCGACCACCGCGTCGCACGAAAAGCTGCTGACGGCGTATGCGGGGGGGGCGTTGCCCGACGTGTTGATGTTGTTCAACGGCTGGGTGCGCGAATTCGCGATGATCGGCGCGGTGGCACCGGTCCCGTCGCCCGCGCTGAGCGCCGGATTGTTCCCAGGCATCCGCGACGCGCTGCGCATCGAGGGGGTCGATTATGCGGTGCCGTGGTCGGTCGCGCCGCAGGTCCAGTATTATCGCACCGACATCGTCGCCGAGGCCGGCTATGCCACGCCGCCGCTCGACTGGGCCGGGTGGCTGACGATGGCGCGGGCGATCAAGCGGCGGCGGCCCGACGATTACGTCTTCCTGATGCTGCTCAACTGGCCCGGCGCGCTGCTGACGATGATGACGCAGGCGGGCGCGACGATGCTGCGCGATCAGGCGACCCGCGGCAATTTCCGGTCCGAACCGGTGCGGGAAGCCTTTGCCTATTACGCCAATCTGTTTGCCGAGGGACTGGCCCCGCGCGCAGCATCGACCGAGGTGCAGGACCCGCTGGCCGCATTCGCGCAGGGGTTTTTCGCGATCTGGCCGAGCGCGCCGACGACCTTGCTCGACCTGCGCCGCCGCGCCGCCGATATCGCGCCCGATCGCTGGGGCACCGCGCGGCTGGCCGGGCCGAACGGGCCGGGGCCGGTGTCGGGCGATAGTGCCGCGCTGTGCGTGTCGGCCACGACCGACCGGCCGGCGGAGGCTTGGGCGCTGGTGAGGCACATGACATCGCGCACCAGCGAGCTGACGTTTCAGCGGATGATCGGCAATCTGCCCGCCCGGCTGGATGCATGGGATTCGCCGCAACTGGCGCTGCCGGTACTGCGCGCGTTTCGCGAACAGATGGCGCAGCCGGCACCGATCCCGCCGGTGGTCGAATGGGAACGCATTCAGGGCGAGATTCAGCTGGCCGCCGAACGGGTGGTGCGCGGACTGCAAACGATCGGCCAGGCGCTGACCGCACTGGACAAACGGGTCGATCAGCTGCTGGCGCGGCGCCGGGCGCTGGTCGATGCGGGGAAGATCGCATGACCCGCCAGTCGCGCGCCGCATGGCTGTTCACCGCACCGGTGCTGACCATCATCCTGATCGTGCTGGTGATCCCGACGATCGCGGCGATGGCGCTGTCGGTCACCGATTATTCGGTCTATGCGCTGGCCGATCCGGGCAATCTGCATTTCATCGGCATCGACAATTTCGTCGAGCTGCTGGCGACGCCGTTATTCTGGCGGTCGCTGAAGAACACGCTGATCTTTGCGGTATTGGGCGTGCCGATGGCGATCGGTACCTCGCTGCTCGCCGCCTTGCTGTTGAACGACGCGACGGTCCGGTGGAAGCCGTTGTGGCGCGTCGCGCTGTTCGCGCCCTATGTCACCAGCGTCGTCGCGACGGCTGTCGTGTGGCGGTTCCTGTTCAACGAACGGTTCGGCCTGCTCAATCAGGGGCTGGCGCTGATCGGCATCGCGCCGATCGACTGGCTGGGCAATCCGAACAGTTCGATCCCCGCCATCCTGATCTTCGTCACGTGGAAGATCTTCGGATACAACATGATCGTGTTCACGGCCGCGCTGGCGGCGGTGCCGCAGGACCTAATGGAGGCGGCGCGGCTCGACGGGGCAGGGCGGTGGTTGCGGTTCCGCCACGTGACGTTGCCGGCGATCGGGCCGACGCTGCTCTTGGCAGCAGTGATGAGCGTCGCGGGGTTCCTGCAAATCTTTGCCGAACCCTATGTCATGACGCTGGGCGGACCGGCGCAGAGCACGACGACGGTGCTGTATTTCATGTTCGAGGAAGGGTTCAAATGGTGGAACCTCGGACAGGCAAGTGCGGTCGCCTTCGTCCTGTTCGTCATGATCCTCCTCATCACCTGGGTCCAGACCCGCATCGGCAGGCGTAACGAATGGCTGTGAGCAAAGTGCGCGTGGTCGTCGCCAATGCCGCGGTCGTCGCGCTGGTCGCGCTGACCGTTGCGCCGCTGGTCTATATGGTCGTCGTGTCGTTCATGCCGCGCGGCGAGTCGGGCACGTTGCCGATCCCGCTGTGGCCGTCGCGCTGGTCGCTGGAGAATTATCACGAACTGCTGGTCCGGCGGCAGATCGACGGGGCTTGGTTCGATTATCGCATCCTGCCGGCGCTGCGCAACAGCTTCGGCATCGCCATGCTGTCGACGCTGCTCGGGCTGCTGCTGACGGTGCCGGCGGGCTATGCCTTTGCAAAGCTGCGGTTTCGCGGGCGCGAGCGGTTGCTGAAACTGCTGATCGCCGCACTGGTAGTTCCCGGACAGGTGGCCATGCTCCCCCTCTTCCTGCTCTTCCGCCATCTGGGGCTGGTCAACAGCTATGCCGGGGTGATCCTGCCGGGGCTGGCGGGGATTTTCGGCGTGCTGTTCGTGCGGCAGGCGACGCTGGCGATCCCCGACGAACTGATCGATGCGGCGCGGATGGACGGGGCGAGCGAGATGCGCATCTTTCGCGCGATCGTCCTGCCGCTGCTGACGCCGGTCGTCGTCACGCTGGCGCTGTTCACCTTTCTGGCGAGCTGGAACGATTTCATGTGGCCGCTGGTGATCCTGGCCGACCAGCAGCGCTATACCCTACCCGTCGCGGTCGCCGCGATCGCGCGCGAACATGCCGCCGATGGCGAATTGATGATGGCGGCATCGGTGGTCACGACGATGCCGGTGCTGCTGATCTTCCTGCTGCTCCAGCGTTATTATCTGACCGGGCTGCTGGGCGGCGGGGTCAAGGGATAGGCCCGGCCATCGGTGGCAAAGACATGGGCGTCGCCCGGCGGGATCGAGAAATGCAGCGTCTCGCCAAGCGTCACCGAACGGTCGCCGGGCAGCTGGGCGACGATCGTATCGACATCGCCCCGTGCGCCGAGATGCGCGAACGACAACGGTCCCAGTCGTTCGAACAATTCGACCGCACCCACGAATGGCCCGTCGTCATCGGGCACCAGGTGTTCCGGGCGTACGCCGAGCGTCACCGACGTGCCGACATCGTCGATGCCGACCAGTGCCGCCGTCGCGACCAGCGCGCCGTCGGTCAGGCGCAGCGTCGCTCCAGCCGGGGTGACGGCAGCGAGCGTGCCGGGCAACAGGTTCATGCCCGGCGATCCGATCGCGGCCGCCACCGCGATGCTTGCCGGGCGGCGATAGACGTCGATCGGCGCACCGACCTGTTCGATCCGCCCCGCGCTCATCACGACGATGCGGTTGGCGAGCGTCATCGCCTCCAGCTGGTCGTGCGTCACGTAGATCATCGTCGCGCCCAGCTGCTGGTGCAGGCGCGCGAATTCGTGCCGCATCCGCGCGCGAAGCGACGTGTCGAGGTTGGAGAGCGGTTCGTCGAGCAACAGCACCTGCGGCCGGCGGACGATCGCACGGGCGATCGACACGCGCTGCCGCTGCCCGCCCGACAAGGCGCGGGGGCGGCGGTCGAGCAGGCCGGTCAGGTCGAGCATCGCCGCCGCCTCGGCGACGCGTTCGGCGATTTCGGTTTTTGGCAGGCCAGCGACTTTCAGCGGAAAGGCGATGTTCCCGGCAACAGTCAGATGCGGGTAGAGCGCATAGGACTGGAACACCATCGCCACGCCCCGTTCGGCGGGCGGCGCGTCAGTCACGTCGCGCCCGCCGATCAGGATACGGCCTTCGCTGGCGGTTTCCAGTCCGGCGATCATCCGCAGCAGCGTCGATTTACCGCAGCCCGACGGGCCGACCAGCACGACGAATTCGCCATCGGCGATGGTCAGGTCGCTGGGGACCAGTGCCACGGTGTCGCCGTAGCGCTTCCCAAGTCCCGCAATATCGACCGCCGCCATGATCTCTCCCGCTTGTTACAGCGGCTTACGCGTAATCACGGGCGACGCAACGATTGGTGCGGTAACGGCAGTTCAGTGAGTCCCGGCGCAGGGCGCGGCCAAATCCTCCCCACGGGCGGGGAGAAGTCGGGTGAAATCAGAAGCGGAAGGCGGTTCCGACGTAGATCGCCTGGCTGTCGCGATTGTCGCGGGCGATACGCAACATGCGTTCGCGTTCCGAGCGGTAGCGGACGCCGGCGGTGACATCGAGGTTGCGGGTCAGCTTGTACGATCCGCCCATGTCGAGCGAATAGGCCGGTGCATCGGCGATCAGCGCGGGCTGATCGGCGAGCGGACGGTCGCTGATCGCGCCGACGCGGCCGGTGAACTTGCGGCCCGAATAGCTGACGCCGACGCCCATCTGCTCGCGGCTCCCCGGCTGCCCGGCCAGATCGAGACGCGTCACATCGCCCGATACCGCCAGCCGCTTCCAGCCGACCGAAACGCCGAGATTATAGGCGACCGGGTTGAGCGTCTGCACCGGTGCCGCCGCAGCGATGCGCTCAGGCAGGCGATTCGGCTGGAGCGAGCGACCGCGTACCGCGACCTTGATCGAACGGTTGCCGATCACCGCCCCTTCGGATGGCGTGAACTGAAACCCCGGTGCGTTGAGCGCGGTCCGCGACAATGCCGCGGTCAGGCGCGGGTCGGCAGCGGCGGGGGTGAACGATCCGAATGCCACCAGCGGCATCGAGTCGGGATTGACGCGCTTCAGGACGCGCGGTGCGCGCTGTTCCTGCGCGAACAGTGCAGGCGACGCACCAAGACCGGCGGCGATCATTGCCCCCAATCCTATGCCAGCCGAGATCCTGCCACGCGTCATCATTTCCCTCACTCCCCGCTAATGGCGCTACCACGATTCGGTTGCGTGGCACCACCGCGCCCGGTCGCTTTCCCGTGACCTGTTGCATCGAACCCACATATTTGTCCGACTACGCCCGAACCTGCATCAATCCGGGACCGTCACCGCCCGCGCCCGCCCGGTTCCGGTCGCGTGTCACCAACCCGCTTGCCGCGTCCGCGGCACCTCCTATAGAAGCGGCGCGAACTGCCGTAATGGCCTGTAGTCAAGGAACCGCTAATGAACCGCCCGCTGCTGATCGCGTTGCTGGCAACTTTCGCCTTGCCGATGGCCGCGTGTAGCGGTGGCAAGGGGCGTGTCGCCGGCGATCTCGCCGCGTCGAAGGTGACGACGATCGGCGTCAACAGCTATCTGTGGCGCGCCAGCCTCGACACGCTGTCGTTCATGCCGCTGACCCAGACCGATTCGAACGGCGGCGTCATCGTCACCGACTGGTACGTCAATCCGGCGACGCCGACCGAGCGGACCAAGGTGACGGTCACGATCCTCGACCAGGACCTCCGCGCCGATGCGCTGCGCGTCGCGGCGCTGCGCCAGATCAATCGCGGCGGCCAGTGGATCGAGGCCCCGGTCGAGGCCGCGACCGTGCAGAAGCTGGAGGATATCATCCTGACGCGCGCACGCGACCTGCGCCGCGGGGCGGTGACCGGCTGAGCGACGCATCGATGACCCCCCGTTTTTCGCCCGGCGAGGCCGATGCACGCTGGCAGGCCGCATGGGACGATGCCCGCACCTTCGTGGCCGACGATGCGTCGCCCAAGCCGAAGCGCTATGTCCTCGAGATGTTTCCCTATCCATCGGGGCGCATTCATATGGGCCATGTCCGCAACTATACGATGGGCGACGTGCTCGCGCGTTTCCTGCGGATGACGGGCCACGAAGTGCTTCACCCGATGGGGTGGGACGCGTTCGGCATGCCCGCCGAGAATGCGGCGATGGAAAAGAAGGTCCATCCGGGCCAGTGGACCTATGCCAATATCGCGGCGATGAAGGCGCAGCTGAAGCGGCTGGGTCTTGCCTTCGACTGGTCGCGCGAGTTCGCGACCTGCGATCCCGAATATTATGGCCACGAACAGGCGCTGTTCCTCGAACTGCTCAAGGGTGGGCTCGTCTATCGCAAGGAATCGGCGGTCAACTGGGACCCGGTCGACATGACCGTGCTGGCCAATGAACAGGTGATCGACGGGCGAGGCTGGCGGTCGGGCGCGGTGGTCGAGAAGCGCAAGCTGTCGCAGTGGTTCCTGAAGATCACCGACTTTGCCGACGATCTGCTCGACGGTCTGGGTAGCCTCGACCAATGGCCCGACAAGGTCCGGTTGATGCAGGAAAACTGGATCGGCAAGTCGGAGGGGCTGCAATTCGCCTTTGCGCCGGTCGCGCCGTTCGACCAGTCGATCGAGGTGTATTCGACGCGCCCCGACACGATCTTCGGCGCGAGTTTCGTCGCGATCGCCGCCGACCATCCGATCGCGCGGGCGCTGGCCGATGGCAATCCCGATGCGGCGGCGTTCATCGAGCTGTGCAAGCAGGGCGGTACCACCGCCGCCGAGCTGGACACGGCCGAGAAGCTGGGGTTCGATACCGGTTATCGGATGCGGCACCCGCTCGATGCGTCGATCGACCTGCCGGTCTATATCGCGAATTTCGTGCTGATGGACTATGGCACCGGCGCGGTGATGGGCGTGCCGGCGCATGACCAGCGCGACCTTGATTTCGCACGGAAATACGGGTTGCAGGTCCGCCGCGTCGTCGCCGATGGCGACCTGACCGACCCGGTGTTCGACGGGACCGAAGCCTATACCGGTCCGGGGCGGCTGGTGAACTCCGACTTCCTGAACGACATGGACGTCGCCGCCGCCAAGCGCGCGGTGATCGATCGTGCCGAGGCGGGCGGCTGGGGCAAGGGCACGACCGTATGGCGCCTGCGCGACTGGGGCGTCAGCCGCCAGCGTTACTGGGGTACGCCGATCCCGATCGTGCATTGCGACGCGTGCGGCGTGGTGCCGGTCCCGGTCGAGCAGCTGCCGGTCAAGCTGCCCGACGACGTGTCGTTCGACATTCCTGGCAACCCGCTCGACCGTCATCCGACGTGGAAGCGCGTGGACTGTCCGACGTGCGGTGCCCCGGCGCGGCGCGAGACCGACACGCTCGACACCTTCGTAGATTCGTCGTGGTATTTTATCCGCTTCGCCAGCCAACCCGACGACAAGCCGTTCGATCGCGCGGTCGCCGAAAGCTGGCTGCCGGTCGGGCAGTATATCGGCGGGGTCGAACATGCGATCCTCCACCTGCTCTATGCGCGGTTCTGGACGCGGGCGCTCAACCATGTCGGGCTGATCGACCTGAAGGAGCCGTTTGCGGGGCTGTTCACTCAGGGCATGGTGACTCACGAAAGCTACTACGCGCAACTTCTTTCGATCGATAAGGTCGAGGATATTCCCGAGATTGTTGAAGTTATTCGGCGCGATAACTTGACTAAGCGGGAAGCTTATGAGCGCTTTAAAGATAAATATGTCTCATCTAGGCGGTGGGTTGCTCCTGCTGACATTGTAGTCGGCTCTGATGGGCAGCTGACTTGTCCGTCTATTGAGCTCGAATTTTCCGATTCAGAGGATATTCTCGTCTCTGAAATTGGTTTTGTCGAAAGGGTCGATCGCGGCCGTATCGAGAAGATGTCGAAGTCGAAGAAGAATACGGTCGATCCCGAGCCGATTCTCGATCGCTACGGTGCCGATGCGGCGCGTTGGTTCATGCTGTCGGACAGCCCGCCCGAGCGCGACCTGCCGTGGAGCGAAGCCGGGATCGAGGGTGCCGAACGCTTCGTGAAGCGGGTGTGGAAGCTGGTTGCGGCGCATGCACCCGGCGGTTCCAGCCCGGAAACGCTGACCCGCGTGGTTCATCGCACCATCGCCGGCGTCGCCGACGACATTACCGCGCTGCAATTCAATAAGGCAGTCGCCAAGCTTTACACACTGCTTGGCGAGGCGGAGAAGGCGAAGGGCATGTCGGACGCCGACATGGACGCGCTGCTGCGGCTGGTCAGTCCGATGATCCCGCATCTGGCCGAAGAGGCATGGTCGCAACTGGGGCGCAGCGGCCTGATCGCCGATGCGCCATGGCCGATGGTCGATCCGGCGATGCTGGTCGAAGCGGAAGCGACGATCGCGGTGCAGGTCAACGGCAAGCTGCGCGACACGATCGTCCTGCCCAAGGGCGCGGCCAAGGAAGACGCCGAAGCGGCCGCGCTGGCGAGCGAGAAGATCGTCCGCGCGCTGGACGGCAAGGCCCCGCGCAAGGTCATCGTCGTGCCCGACCGCCTCGTGAACATCGTCGCATGATTCGCGCCGCCGTCCTGGGTGCCGCCCTGCTGCTCGGCGGGTGTGGCTTGCGCCCGCTCTATGGCGGCGGCGAGGGTGGCATGGTGCGCCAGACGCTGGCGGGGGTCGAGGTCGCGCCGATCGCCGGGCAGAATGGCTGGTTGGTCGCCAACGCCCTGCGCGACCGGCTGCGTGCCGAAGGACCAACGCGCTACCGGCTCGAAATCAAGCTCGACGACGATATCACCGGTCTGGGCGTGCGGCGCGACGATTCGATCACACGCGAACGACGGACGTTGCGCGCGCGCTATCAGCTGATCGACCTGACCAACGGTGCGGTGACGCTCGACGCGACGGCAGGATCGGATGCCGGCATCGACGTGGTCCGCTCCGAATATGCGACGATCGCGGCGGAGCGCACCGCGCTCGAACGGCTGTCGCTGATCGTCGCCGACCAGATCGTGACGCGGATCGCGCTGACGCTGCCCAGGAAGGGCTCGTGAAGCTCCGGCCCGAGCAGGTCGCGGCCAAGCTCGACCGGCCCGGCCCCGATATCCGCCTCTATTTGTTCCACGGCCCCGACACGGCCGGCGCGATGGCGCTGGCCGCGCGACTGGCGAAGGGGGTGGGCGAGGGGGCCGAGCGCGTCGACCTGGACGGGGCGATGCTGAAAAGCCGGCCTGGTCTGCTCGCCGACGAAGCCGCGTCGATGTCGCTGTTCGGCGATGCCCGCTGCATCCGCGTAACCGGCATGGGCGAGGAATCGGTCGAGGCGGTGACGCTGCTGCTGGCGGCCGAGCGCGCCGGCAATCCGGTCGCGGCGATCGCGCCGAGCGTCAAGGGCACGTCGAAGCTGGTGAAGCTGGTCACCGCGTCGCTCAATGCCGTGGCCGTCGCCTGCTACGTGCCCGATGCGGCGCAGGCGGCAAAGCTGGCGGTGACGATGGCGCGCGATCATGGGCTTCGGCTGCTGGGCGACGTGCCCGACCGGCTGGCGGCGGTGACGGCGGGCGACCGTGCCGTGCTGGCCAGCGAGATCGAGAAGCTGGCGCTGTATCTGGACGCATCGTCCGAGCGCCCGCGCGATGCGGATGGGGAGGCGTTCGATGCGATCGGTGCCTCGATCGCCGATGCCGAACTGGGTGGCATCGTCAGTGCGATGATCGCGGGCGATGCGGCGGCGGCGGCACTGCCCGAAATGCCGGGCGGGGCGATTCCGGTGCTGCGCGCGGTTGCACGGCGGCTGTTGTCGCTGGCCGAGATGCGCGCCGATATCGACGATGGCGACAGCGTCGACCGGGTGATGGAGCGCCACCGCGTGTTCTTCAAGGAACAGGCCGCGACCGCCACCGCGCTGCGCCGCTGGGATGCGCCGCGCCTTGCCCGGGCGCTCGAACGCGTCCGCGATGCCGAGCGTGCGGCGCTGTCGGGCAGCGGTCTGGGCGAGGTGATGACCGCCGCCGAAGCCATCGCGATCGCCCGCGCGGCGGCGCGCGGCAAATAATCCACAAAAGCATTTGCACGACCGCAAACGCGCTGCTAGGGGCACGCTCCTGCCAGCCAAGGGGGCAACCCCAAGGTGTTCACGTGCGGTCGTGGCGGAACTGGTAGACGCGCAACGTTGAGGTCGTTGTGGCCGAAAGGCCGTGGAAGTTCGAGTCTTCTCGACCGCACCATTCTCCCCCGGCAATGGCCGGGGGGAGAACTCTTCCCCTCCGATCAGTTCGACAGGTTCGGTTTTGCCTGGCTGACCGTTGGTTGCATGGCGCGCAGGAGGACCATTCCGGATTTGCCAGCAGTGAGCGCGACTTCGCGTAGGGCGATCGCCGTGCGACATACTTCGCGCGCCTCTCCCTTGCCGGTCAATGCTTCGCGCAGCCGATCTTCGGGCAGACCGGAGACGCGTCGAACTTCATCGACGATCGAGCCCGGTATCATAAACAGCTGCGACGTCGTTACGGGCCGTTGGTCCGACGCCATGATGGCGCGATGGATCAGCTTCTCCTGCCGTGGACGTTGGTCGGGGAACAGCACGGTGTAGTGCGCGGGAAACTGGAACTCGTTGCACCGCTCCGGGGTCGCTGTCAGCAACGGCTGATCCTTCAACAACGCCCGTTTTCCGTCGATCTCGAACTGTGTGACGTCCCGAAGCAACGCATCGGGTGCGTTGGCCAGTCCCGAAAGAATGCGGCGACCAGCAAGCTCGTTGATGATCTGACGCGCTTTCGGTTCACTCGACACCGAACTCAACGCGGCTACGGTCGCCCGGATTTCGGCAGCTAGTTTTGGGTTGCGGTTGCTGACCGGGACGATGCCTTCGCCGGTCAGGTCGCGGGCTATCTGGTTCGGTTCGGCGATGAAGCCGGCCGACGCGGGCGCCGTCCATTTAGGTGACTGGGGTTCCTCCGATGAATTCCAGGCGTTCAATATGCGGACGGCGACGACGAGCAAGAAAATGATCAGCCATGTCACAGTTCCCGCCCATTGCCGTTTCGATCGACGTTGCTCCCATCGAGCGACCCGGGCGGGGTCGAGCCATTGTTCTGCAGCAGGATGCCGTTCGCGAACGATCTGTAGCAATTCGCTGGTCCGCGTATTCTGATTGAACCATTCGAACCGACCTCGATCCTGCCCCACCAGCCCGGTCCACGCCCGGTGAAATCGGTGATCGGGATGCGATACCAGATGAACGAAACGCTTCGTCCCGATCCGTTCCACGATCTCGACGGCCTCCGGCGACAGCGCGTAGTCGTTTCGACGATCGATCCAGCCGAACGCGGCGGCAGCAGGCTCCAACAGCGTGTCGGAGCGCGGAATGCTTGCCGACAGGACTTCCGCCAACCAGCGTTCCGCACCGGTCACGAAATCGACCTGTTCGAGCCGGGCGTCGGCCAGCAGCGCATGGCCGTGATGCTCGATCGCCGTTAGCTCCTCGGCGGTCGGTGGCGCATCGTGGCCAGGGAACAGCAACGATTCGAGCGCCTGAAAATGGACGTTGATCGCTTCGTGAAAGGCGGCGAGTTCCGGATCGATCCCGGCGCCGGGCGGCGGTTCGGCCTCCGCCATGTCGGGGGACAGGGTTTCCGTCGCCAACGCCCGTGCCTCCTCCATCACCGCTTCCGCGGCGCCCGCCAGCGCCGCATCCCGCGCTGCGCGCAGCGCCGCGAAGCCGGCCGGATCGGCATCGACGTCCATCGCCTTCAACTTGGCGGCATAGGCTTTGCGGATCGCGCTGCGGTCGGTGGTCGGATCGAGGTCGAGCGTCGCCCAGATGCCGTGCCTCATAGGAAGCGCTCGCCTTCGATCTGGTCGAGTGCGGCACCGAACGCTTCGCGCGCTGCGGCGATGATGCGGTCGTCCTGCGTCGCCAGCGCGGTTTCGAACTGGCCGAGCATATGGCCGATCGCGGCGCGGGTGTCGCCGAGAAAGGATTCATACGCGCGCCGCGCCCGTGCCAGCAGTGCTGCATTGACCGCATCGTCGCGCGGATGGACCTTCAGCGCGGCCAGTGCCGCGCGGCGCTTCTCCAGTTCTGCGGGGTCGGGTGCGTCCTCGTCATCGACGATCACCAGATTGCGGGTCATGCCCGTCTCCGGCACGCTGACGTCGATTTCGAGCAGCCCCGACGTATCGTAGCTGAAGCGGCATTCGACGGTGACCTCGCCCGCGCGGCGCGGGGGGACGGGCACGGTGATCTCGCCCAGCTTGACGTTGCCCGATACCTCGCGCGCCTCGCCCTGATAGACGCCGAACTGCACCTTGGTCTGCTGGTTCGAAAGCGTCGAGAAGGTCGAGACGCGGCTGACCGGCACCGCCGAATTGCGCTCGATGATCGGCGAGAACAGCCCGGTACGAAACCCGCCGCGCCCGTCCGGCTCGCTGGTATCGACACCCAGCGTGAACGGGCAGACATCGGTCAGCCGGATTTCGTCGAGACCCGCATCGCGCGCCAGTAGCCCGGCCTGCACCGCCGCGCCCATCGCCACCGCATGGTCGGGATGGACCGTCGTCGCGGGGAACCGGCCGAACATCCGGGTGACGGCCCGGCGCACGATCGGCATCCGCGTCGCCCCGCCGACCAGCACGACTTCGGACAAGGTTGCGGCGGCGATGCTGCTGTCGCGCAGCGAGCGTAGCACCGGCTCGCGGATGCGCTGGAGCAGGCCCGCCGCCGCTTCCTCGAACGCGCCGGCGGTGACGGGGACGGTCAGCGCGGTATCGCCCGCCGTGACGCCGAAATCGGCGCTGTCGCCGTCGCTCAGCGCCCGGCGGCAGCGTTCGGCGGCCTGCGCCAGCAACGCGGCGGCGCGGTCGGGCGGAAGCGTCGCCAGCAGCCCCTGCGGATCGAGCGAGGCGCGGACCAGCGCGATCAGGCAGTCGTTGAAATCGTCACCGCCCAGCCGGTTGTCGCCGGCCGATGCGCGGACCTCGATCACCCCGTCGAACATCTCGACGATCGACACGTCGAACGTGCCGCCGCCCAGATCGAAGACGAGAAACGGTTCGTGATCGGCGCGGTCGGCGATGCCGAAGGCGAGTGCGGCGGCGGTCGGTTCGTTGATGAGCCGGCGGATCGGCAGCCCGGCGAGTTCGCCGGCACGCCGTGTCGCCTTGCGCTGGCGATCGTTGAAATAGGCGGGGACGGTGACGACCGCTGCGGTCACGCTTTCACCGGTAAAGGCTTCGGCATCGCGCTTAAGGCTGGCGAGGACCAGGGCCGACAGCGCCTCGCTGTCGAAATCGCGTTTGGCGAGCTTCACCGTCTCGCGCGTGCCGATGCGGCGTTTGAAGCTGGTGACGGTGCGGTCGGGATGGGTCGCCATCCGGTCGCGCGCCGCACGCCCGACCAGCACCGCGTCGTCCTCGCCGATGCTGACCGCCGACGGCGTCAGATAGTCGCCCAGCGCATTGGGCACCATCACCGGCGCATCGTCGCGCCAGATCGCGCACGCGCTGTTGGTCGTCCCCAGATCGATACCGACGATCATCCCTGTCCCCTTCGACTTTGGGGGACGGGTGTAGCGCGTCGGCTTCGTCAGGCAACGGGGTGGCGATCCTCCCTTGGGACGACCGCCACGATCAGAATTCGGCGACCTTGCCCCATGCCGACTGGGCAAAGCGGTCGGGGTGATAGGGTTTGGGGTCGACGATCGGTTCGGCCCCGCTGACGATATCGGCGATCAGATGGCCGGCGCCGGGTCCGATGCCGAAGCCATGGCCGCTGAACCCGGAAGCGAGGACCAGTCCGGGCAGCGCCGCCATCTCGCCGATACCGGGCACGCCGTCGGGGGTGCTGTCGACATAGCCCGCCCATGCCCCGGTCACCGTCCGTTCGTTCAGGCGCGGCATCATCTCCAGCGCGCGGGCACGAGTGCGTTTCACGGTCGCGGCGTCCGGTGTCGGATCGAGGATACGCATCCGCTCCATCGGCGTCGGCCGGTCGAGCTTCCAGCGCCTCACGCTCTCATGGCCCGACTGCACGCCTTCCAGCCCGCCGGGCGACAGCTTGCGCCAGCGACGCGCGAACATCGGCAGGAACTGGGTCGAGAACCGCAGGAACTGCGGCGTCGGATCGACCTTGCCGCTGCCGCTGATCGACAGGGTGTAGCCGCCATCGCTGCGCCGGGTCATCGAGATGAATTCGCTGTGCATCGCCGGTGGAAAAATGTCCTCACCCGGCCCGACCGCCATTACCGTCTGGCGGATCGTCGCCTGCGGAAAACGGATGCCATATTGGTAGCAGAAGGACGACGCCCATGCCCCGGCGGACAGGACCGCGATTCTGGTGCGGATCACGCCGTGTTCGGTGATCACGCCCGACAGCCGCCCGCCTTCGGTTTCCAGCCCGCGCACGGCGCAGTGCTGGTGCACCGTCCCGCCCAGCGCCATGATCGCGCGGGCGACGGCCGGGGCCGCGCGTGACGGGTCGGCGGTGCCGTCGGTGGGCGAGAAGACACCGCCCTTCCACGCCTTGTTGCTGAACCGGCCGCGTTCGGTCGCTTCGGCGGCCGACAGCATATGAGTCGTGACGCCCGCGGTTTTCGCGAAATCGCGCCACCGCGCCCAGCCCGCGATCTCCGCCTCGCTGTCGCTCAGATACAGGAGGCCGCAGCGGCTGAAGCCGGTATCCTCGCCGGTGTCGGCGGCGAATTGTTGCCACAGATCCAGCGCCTTGGTCGCCATCGGCAGTTCGCGCGCATCGCGATTCTGCTGCCGACACCATCCCCAGTTGCGGCTCGACTGTTCGGCACCGATCCGGCCTTTTTCGATCAGCGCGACCTTCAAACCGCGTTTGGCGAGATAATAAGCGGTGAAGCTGCCAACGATGCCCCCGCCGATCACCACCACATCGGCGGAATCGGGCAGGTCGGGGGTCGAATCGACGAACGTCAGCGGTGCGGGCATGTGGAAAGGCTCCAACAGATCAGGACAGGACGCTCAGAGATATTTGAGCCAGCGAATGTCCTTGCGGCGCTTCTTCAGGTTCGAAAACCAGCGCGTCGGGAAATAGAGCGGCACGATCAGCAACAGCCACATCAGCCAGATCCAGCCGATCGAGGGCAGGCCGAACAACTCGCCATGGTTCGTGCCCCAGATCGCCAGCGCGATCAGGTACACGGTGCGCAGGAGATACAGGTGGAAAAGATAGAAGAACATCGGCGCCCCCCCCAGCACCGCCAGCCACCCGGTCACCCGCGCATCGGCGATCCGGTCGAACAGCGCGAGCAGCAACAGGCCGAAGCCGAGCGTCGCCAGCACGTACAGCAACGACGGCGGATATTTGGTCAGCGCGAGGAAGCTCATCACGGTGCGCAGCGACGAACCCGGCACCACGAACCACGGCGTGTCGCCATAGACATTTGCGAAACGCAGCACGACGAATGCCGCCAGCATTGCCAGGCCGGCACGCACCAGCGTCCGCCCCCGTGCCGCGACGTCGCCGCGCGCGAACCATGGCCCGGCGGTCCAGCCGAGGCAGATGACGCCGATCCACGGCAGCACCGGATAGCTGAACCGGATCGGCAGCCCGCCGATGGTGATCGTGCCGCGTTCGTGCAGCAGCGACCAGATGGCGTAGAAGGGATGTTCGGGCGGCAGCACGATCGGATCGAGCAGGTTATGCCCGGCGACGATCGCCACGCCGATCGCGGCGATGACGATATGCGGCAGGCGGATCAGCCCGGCCAGCACGATCATGCTGAGGCCGATCGCCCAGATGACCTGCAGATAGACGATCGTCGGCGGAAATTCCGCGCGCCACTGAAAATTGACGACGGTCAGTTCGAGCAGGACGAGAAAGATGCCGCGCTTGAGCAGGAAGGCGGTCGTGTCCGACTTGCTGTGCTTCTGCGCATAGAGATAGGCGCCCAGCCCGGTGAGCGCGACGAAGACCGGCGCGCAAATCTGGCTGGTCAGGCGGCTGAAGAAGCTGGCGGGCGAGACGGTCAGCGCGTCGACCGGATCGCCGATCGGGACCCACAGGAAAAAACCTTCGCGGACATGGTCGAGCAGCATCAGCACCATCACGAACCCGCGCAGCGCATCGATACTGACCAGCCGCGCCGCCGCCGCCGGCTTCGCCGTTGCCGGGGGCGGGGCGGTTCGCGCGGGGTAGGGGGCGTCGGTCGGGATGCTCGCCATGGAATGCTCCACCGATAGAAGAGAGATCAGTCGCGCGGGAACAGCGCGACTGCGTCGATTTCGACCAGATACCCGTAATGCAGTTCGGGTACCGGCACGACGGTGCGCGCCGGGCGGGCGTTGCCGAGCCTTGCGGCATAGACCGCGTTGAAGCGCGGCCAGTTGTCGACGCCGACGATATAGGCGGTGACGCGCGCCAGATGATCGGCGGTTCCGCCGGCCGCGTGCAGGATCGCCAGCATATTGTCGATCGCCTGCGCCGCCTGCGCCTCGAACGCCATTTCGTCCAGCTTCGCGCCATCGGCACGGATCGGAAGCTGGCCCGAGATATAGAGGTGGTCGCCCGCGCGGATCGCCTGCGCATAATGGCCGGCGGGGGCAGGGGCGTCGCCGGTCAGCACCGGCTGGATCATGTCGCGCATCTCACCACCCCCCGAAACGCGACCATGTCGCGACGACCGCCGGATCGTCGCCATGGACGACGTGATAGGCGGGATGCTGCGCACCGGTCGAACAGGCATGGTTGGGCAGCACGCGCACCCGGTCGCCGATGCGAAGCGGAGGCAGTTGGCCGTCCGATCCGGGGCGAACGGTGATGATGCCGTGTTCCTGATTGGCATCGGCGAGGATCAGGTCGGGATAGGCGGTGCCGTCGGGCGTGCAGACCACGCCATAGCCCTGATCCACCGGCTGTCTGGCGGTACCGCGATCGCGCGACATCGCCATCCATCCGGCGTCGATCAGGATCCAGCCCTTTTCCTTTTGAAACCCGATGACGGTGCCGAGCACGGACAGGGCGATATCGTCGATCGCGCAGACGCCGATGCCGTGCATCACCAGGTCGAAGAACACGAACACGCCGGCCCGCACCTCCGTCACGCCCGTCAGGTCGGTGGCGAAATGCGCGGTCGGGGTCGATCCGACGCTGACCACCGGACAGGGCAGACCGGCATCCCGCAGCGTCGCCGCCGCATCGACCACGCTCTTGCGCTCGGCCTCGGCATAGCGACGTAGTTCGTCGGGGCTTCGCGCGGCATAGCTGCCGCCGGCATGGGTCATGACCCCGCGCAGTTCGCCGCCGGCCACCAGCGCGCGACCGATCGCGATCAGCGCGGCGCTGTCGCCGGGCAACACGCCCGAGCGGTGGCCGTCGCAGTCGATTTCGATCAGCGCGGGAATGGCGGTGCCCGCCGCCACCGATGCGGCTGCGACCGCCTCCGCCTGTTCGACCGTGTCGAGCACCACCGCGATATCGACCCCGCGTTCGCGCAGCGCGAGGACGCGCGGCAGCTTGTCGGGGGCGATGCCGACGGCATAGATCAGGTCGCGGACGCCGGCGTCGGCAAATTGTTCGGCTTCCTTCAGCGTCGATACCGTCGCTGGTCCCGCCGGGCTTTCCATCAGCCGTTGCGCGACCTCGATCGACTTGCCGGTCTTCAGATGCGGACGCAGCGTGACCCCCATCGGCGACAGATGCGCGCGCAGCCGGGCGATGTTGCGGTCCATCCGATCGATGTCGAGGATCAGGCACGGCGTCTCGACGGTCGACAGCGTCGCGCCGTCGGTCTGCGTCTTGTGGGTCAGGGTTGCTGTCGTCATGCCAGGATCGCCTTGGTTTCCAGATATTCCTCAAAGCCATGGACGCCATATTCGCGGCCATTGCCCGATTGCTTGTAGCCGCCGAACGGCGCGTGCGCGGTCCATGCCGGATAATTGATATGGACCTGTCCCGACCGGATGCGCCGGGCAACTGCCTGCGCGCGCGCCGCATCGCCCGACTGGACGTGCGCGCCAAGACCGTAGACGGTGTCGTTGGCCAGCGTGACGGCGTCCGCATCGTCGGCATAGGGCATGATGCACAGCACCGGCCCGAAAATCTCCTCACGCGCGATCCGCATGTCGCGCGTCACCCCCGAAAAGATCGTCGGACGGACATAATAGCCACGGTTGAGGTCGGCGGGGCGGCCGGGGCCGCCGCAGATCAGCCTGGCCCCCTCGGCCAGGCCCGCTTCGATCATCGCCTGCACGCGGGCGTACTGCGCGGCGTTGGCGATCGGGCCCATCGTCGTCGCTTCGTCGGTGGGCGCTCCGACGCGCCATTCCCCGGCGGCCTGTGCCGCCAGTGCCTCGACGTCCGCCAGCCGGGCGGCGGGGACCAGCAACCGGGTCGGTGCGCTGCACGACTGGCCGACATTGCGCATGCCGGCCATCACGGCGCGCGGTACGGCGGCACCGAAATCGGCATCGTCGAGGAACAGGTTCGGCGATTTGCCGCCCAGTTCCTGCACGACGCGCTTGACGCTGACCGCCGCCGCCTGCGCGACCAGTACGCCGGCGCGGGTCGATCCGGTGATCGAAATCATCGCGACATCGGGATGCGCGGACAATGCTGCGCCGACCGCTTCGCCGGTGCCGTTCACCAGATTGAACACGCCCGCCGGCAATCCGGCGTCGTGCACGACCTCGGCGAACAGCAGCGCGCTGTACGGCGACATCTCGCTGGGCTTCAGCACCACCGGGCATCCGGCGGCGATGGCCGGGGCAACTTTTGCCGTGATCTGGTACAATGGCCAGTTCCACGGCGTGATGAGCGCACACACGCCGATCGCTTCCTTGACCAGCGTGAACCCGGCATCGGGCCGTTCGAACCGATAGCCGCACAGCACGTCGATCTGCGCGCGGACATGGGCGATGGCGAAGGGAACCTGCGACGCGCGGGCAAAGCCGATCGCGGCCCCCATTTCCAGCGCGATCGCCTGTGCAAAGGCTTCGGCGCGTTGTTCCATCAGCGCCGCGATCGTTTCGAGCAGCGCGATCCGGTCGGCGACCGGGGACACCGAAAAGGAGTCGAATGCCCGCAGGGCCGCTGCCACCGCGCGGTCGACATCGGCGGCTGACCCGGCGGCGATCGTGCCGATCTGCGTTTCGGTCGCCGGGTCGATGACGGCGATGCGCGGGGCGTCGCCGACCGGATCGCACCAGCCGCCGTCGATATAGAATTGTCCCGACCTGTCGCCCGTCATGCCCGTCCCGCCCGTATGTCCGTCGCCCGATACGGGCGGCACGACCAGATGTCGTCTTACGATCGCAAGTCTAGAGGCAAGCGAACGGCAGACGCTTTCGAAAACATGCCGCAAAACGGCATTCCCGCCGCGGGCGGGCGGCGTTGCCGGCCATATCCGCTCGCGCCACGCGATTTCCTGCCGCAATGACGTCCGCGCCATCGCCGTGGAGGCGGCAATCACCTGCGTCCGGGATGGATGGAGGCTCGGCATATTATGCCGGACGATCCGCAACGTCGTTCGCTTCGCGGCATCCGGCCGGGCAAAACAAGTGTTTCTGCCGCACTCCTGCCGCCAATATCACCACCATTCCGCAATAACTTCGCAAAGGGGGCTACCGTGCTTCGTCCTAAATACATCACGTTCGATTGCTATGGCACGCTGATCTATTTCGAGATGGCGCCGGTCGCCCGCCGTCTGTACGCCGATCGGGTCGCCGAAGCCGATCTGCAGCGCTTTACCGACGATTTCTCCGCCTATCGCCTCGACGAAGTGCTCGGCGCATGGAAGCCGTATCGCGATGTCGTCGAGGGTGCGTTGCGCCGGACCTGCAAGCGGTGGAACATCGAATATCGCGACAGCGACGCGGCCGAGGTCTATGCCGCCGTGCCGACCTGGGGGCCGCACCCGGACGTCGTCGAACCGCTCAAGCGCGTCGCCGCCGAATATCCGCTGGTCATCCTGTCGAACTCGATGGTCGATCTGATTCCGCCCAATGTCGAAAAGCTGGAGGCACCGTTCCACGCCGTCTACACCGCCGAAGAGGCGCAGGCGTACAAGCCGCGGATGCAGGCGTTCGAATATATGTTCGACCAGCTGGGCTGCGGACCGGAGGACATCCTGCATGTTTCGTCGAGCTTCCGGTACGATCTGATGACCGCTCATGATCTGGGCATCAAGGACAAGGCGTTCGTCAATCGCGGTCACGAACCGCTGAACGCCTATTATCAGGTCAACGAGATCCCGAGCATCGCCGGTCTGCCGGGACTGGTCGGGCTGTGAGCGTGGCGAACAAGGTCCGCTCGTTCATCGATCTGCGCGCCTTTGCCGATACGGCAGAGGTGCCAGCCACCGGCGACTATGCGACGGCGCGCGCCGCATTGCCGCTGGCGGACGGGCCGTGCGGGGTCGATCTGGTCGCGCTCGACGGCGGAGCGGGGTCGGTCGCCGGCCTGCCGGGCGACGAGTTCGTGATCGTCGTCGCCGGATCGCTGCGCATCGGCGCCACGACGCTGGTCGCCGGGCACAGTGCGGTCGTCCCCTCGGGTGTCGCCTTCGACTGGGAGGCGGCACCCGCGACGCGCGCGCTGGCGATGCGCTACGCGATCGAAACGCCCGCCGCCGACGCGGTGGTACCGATCGACGAGGATGCGGCGCTGACCCCATCCAACCCGCCGCTTGCCGAACTGCTGGTCGGGCCGACGCCGTCCTGCCGCAACCATACCGATTACCTGTCGAGCGACGGCGTCTTCATTTGCGGGACATGGGATTCGACGCCCTATCACCGCATCGCCATGCGTTATCGCCATCACGAACTGATGCACTTGCTGGACGGCAGCGTGACCTTCGTCGACGAGGCGGGGGTCAGCGGGACCTTTGCCACGGGCGATATCTTTCTGGTGGAGCATGGCGCCGAATGTTCGTGGGAAAGCCGCGAACACGTGAAGAAGGTCTATGCGATCTGGCGGCCGGCGGTCGCCTGATCGGGCCGATGGTTTGATCGTCACCCCGGGCCTGACCCGGGGTGACGGACAATCCGCCCCCTTACTGCCCCGCCAGCGTCTCGATCGACCGGTGGCAGTAAATATGCCGATCGCCCTCCGCCAGCAACGGCGGCATCTGCGTGGCACAGGCATCGATCGCCAGCGGGCAGCGTGATACGAAACTGCACCCGACGTCCCGCATTCGCGCGCCGCCGGTCGTGTTCGCGTCGCGGGCGGGGGTTTCCTCCAGCCAGCCGGGGCGCAATTCGGGCACCGATGCGGTCAGCAGCCGGGTATAGGGGTGATGCGCACCATGGCCGACCCCGTCGCGCGTCACCCGTTCGGCGATGCGGCCGGCATAGAGCACCAGCACATCGTCGCTGATCGCGCGCACGATCTCCAGATCATGGGTGATGAACATATAGGCGAGGCCGAGTTCGCGGCGCAGCTCGATCAGCAGGTCGAGCACCGCTTCGGCGACGACCGGGTCGAGCGCCGAGGTCACTTCGTCGCACAGCAGCAGTTCGGGACGTGCCGCCAGCGCGCGGGCGAGGTTCACGCGCTGCTTCTGCCCGCCCGACAATTCGCCCGGCAACCGGTCGGCAAGCGCGGCGGGCAGGCGGACGAGGTCGAGCAGCCGCGCGACCTCCGCCCGTGCCGACCGGCGATCCATGCCGTGGTAGAAGGCGAGGGGGCGGGCGATCGCCGCGCCGACGCTGACCGCGGGGTTGAGTGCGGTGTCGGCGCTCTGGAACACCATCTGCACCCGGCGCAGTTCGTCGCGCGAGCGGCGGCGGACGACGGGGGCGAGCGGTTTGCCGTCGAGCAGGATGCGGCCGGCGGTCGGCGCGTGCAGCCCGGCGACGACGCGCGCCAGCGTACTCTTGCCGCAGCCGGATTCGCCGATCACGCCCAGCACCTGTCCGCGCCGGATCGTCACGTCGATCCCGTCGAGGATCTTTACGCGCGGGCTGCCGTCATGGTTGGTCCCGCCATAGCCGGCGACGACGCCCCACAGGTCGAGCAATGGCCGGTCCTGTGCAACGGGAACGTCGACTGGCTTGCGCGGCGCGGCGGCGGCGACCAGCGCGCGGCTATAGTCATGGGCCGGGGCGAACAGGATCTGTTCGGTGGTGCCGAGTTCCTGGACTTCGCCGCCCTTCAGCACGGCGATGCGATCGGCAATCTGCGCCACCACCGACAGGTCGTGGGTGACATAGACGGCGGTGGTGCCCAGATCGCGGACCGCGTCCTTGAACGCCTTCAGCACCTCGATCTGCGTCGTCACATCGAGTGCGGTGGTCGGTTCGTCGAAGATCACCAGCTTGGGATCGGTGATGAGCGCCATCGCCGCCATCAGCCGCTGCAATTGCCCGCCCGATACCTGATGCGGATAGCGCGCGCCGACGCCGTCGGGATCGGGCAGGGCGAGCCGCCGGAACAGCGCCTTCGCCTTCTCCTCCGCCGCCGCCCGGTCGAGCGTGCCGTGGATCAGCGCGGGTTCGATGACCTGCGCCATGATCGTCAGCGACGGGTTGAACGCGGCGGCGGCGCTCTGCGCGACATAGGCGACGGTGCGACCGCGAACGCCGCGCAGTTCCTCGGCACTCGCCGTGTCGAGCCGCTGGCCCGCCACCTCGATGATGCCGCCGGCGATGCGGCAACCGGGCCGGGCATAGCCGAGCAGCGACAGCGCGATGGTCGTCTTGCCCGACCCCGATTCTCCGATCAGCGCCAGCACTTCGCCGGGTGCTACCGACAGCGTGCAATCGGGGACGATCACGATCTCGCGCCCGTCCTCACCGGCGGCGGTGATGCGCAGATGTTCGATACGCGCCAGCGGAGCGATCATCGCCGGCGCCGTCCGGGAAGGGAGTCGATCAACAGGTTCATCCCGATGGTGAGGGAGGCGATCGCCACCGCCGGAAACAGCACGGCGGGCGCGCCGAAGCCGAGGCCGGCGATATTTTCGCGGACCAGCGCGCCCAGATCGGCATCGGGTGGCTGTACGCCCAGCCCCAGAAACGACAGCCCGCTGAGCAGCAGCACGACGAACACGAAGCGCAGCCCGAAATCGGCGGCGAGCGGCCCGGTCACGTTGGGCAGCACCTCGCGCACCACGATATAGGGCAGGCGTTCGCCCCGCGCGCGCGCGGCGGACACGAAATCGAGCGCCATGACGCCGAGCGCGAGTGACCGCGCGGTGCGGAATGCGCCGGGGGTATAGATCACCGCCAGCGTCCCGATCAGCACCGGGATCGACGCGCCGGTCGCCGCGATCACGACGAGCGCGAACATCAGACTGGGAATGGCGATGACGATGTCGAACAGCCGCGACAGCAGCGTGTCGACCCATCCCCCCGCCGCCGCGGCAAGACCGAGCAGCACGCCGGTCACGACGGCAAGTGCCGTCGCGACGAAGGCGATGAACACCGTGTAGCGCGCGCCGTACAGCACCCGGCTGAGCATATCGCGGCCGAGATAGTCGGTGCCGAGCGGGGCCATGCGGCTGATCGGGCCGAACACGTCGAGGTCGATGATCTCCCCCACGCCATGCGGGGCGAGCGCCGGGCCGGCCAGCGCCACCGCCACCCATAGCAGCACGAGGGCAAGGCCAATCCGGCCGCTGGTCGCGAGCCGGCTCATCGGCGGCGCAACCGTGGATTGGCGAGGATCGCGACGACGTCGGCCGCCGTCACCAGCACCAGATAGGCGATGCAGAAGATGATCGCGATGGTCTGCACCAGCGGCAGGTCGCGGGTCGCGACCGCATCGACCATCAGCCGCGCGACGCCCGGATAGTTGAAGATGATCTCGACCACGATCACGCCCCCCAGCAAGGTCGACAGGCTGAGCGCGATCGCATTGGCGATCGGCCCGACGGCATTGGGCAGGGCATGGCGCAGCACGACGCGCGCGGGCGAACAGCCCTTCAGCCGTGCCGCCTCCGCATAGGAGGTGTCGAGCGCGTCGATCACCGCCGCACGCGTCATCCGCACCATCTGCGCCATGACGAAACAGGCAAGGCTGAAGACCGGCAGCGCGAAGACCCGGACCAGATCCCATGTCGAATGCACGTCGCGCGTCGACGACAGCGCCGGCAGCCAGCGCAGCGTCACCGCGAACAACATCACCGCCAGCGTCGCGATCAGGAATTCGGGCACCGAGACGATGCCGATCGTCGCGATGCTGATCGCGCGGTCGAATGCCGTGCCGCGTTTCACCGCCGCGACGATACCGAGCAGCAGCGCGAACGGCACCGACACCAACGCGGTCAGCCCGGCCAGCGTCAGCGAATTGCCAAGCCGCGCGGCGATCATCTCCCACACCGGCAGCCCGGTGATGAGCGAGCGCCCCGGATCGCCGGTCAGCACGCCGGTCGCCCAGTCGAGATAGCGTTCCCATGCCGGCTGATCGAGATGCATCGCTGCGCGCAGGCCCGCCAATGCCTCTGGCGTGGCGCTTTGACCGAGGATCGCCTCGGCCACGTCGCCCTCCATCAACTGCGCGATGCCGAACACCGCCAGCGACACGAACAGCAGCGTGACCAGCGACGCGCCGATCCGGCGCACGATCAGCGAGGCGAGGGGCGAGAGCGTCATTTGCCCTCCAGCCAGACATGGGCGGCGAAATCGAACCCCATCAATCCCCCCTGCGGCATCGGGCGCAGCCCCTTCACGCGCGGGCTGTGCGCGTCGAGCAGGCTGAGGAACAGCGGGATGCCGATGCCGGCATGGTCATGGACCAGATGCTGCATCTCGCCATACAGCGACTTGCGGCGGGCCTCGTCGGTTTCGCCGCGCGCCGCGACCAGCAGCCGGTCGAACCGCCCGTTCTTCCACCCGCTCTCGTTCCAAGGCGCGTTGGATTCGAAGAATTGCGTGAAGATGATGTCGGCGGTGGGGCGCGGGTTGGTGTTGCCGAACCCCAACGGCACTTTCATCCAGCTGTTGGTCCAATAGCCGTCGGACGGCACGCGACGAATGTCGAAGCCGATGCCGGCACGCGCCGCCGCATCCTGGATCAGGACGGCCATGTCGTCGGACTTGTCGGCGGCGGTCGAGGTGACCATCGGCACCCGCGTGCCCGCCAGCCCGGCGCGCCGGAACAGAAAGCGCGCGCGTTCGGGATCGAACGGCCGCTGCGGCACACTCGGGTCGTAATAGGGGTTGGTCGGCGCGATCGGCTGGTCGTTGGCGATCGTCGCATAGCCCCGAAAGATCGCCGTCCGCATCGTTTCGCGGTCGAGGAGCAGTTTCAGACCCTCGACGAAATCGGGATGGTTGCCCGGTGCCCGGTCCAGCCGCGCGATCAGGTTGGTATAGCCGCTCGATCTGGTTTCGAGCAGCTTGAACCCTGCGCCGGTCAGATGGCGGGCAATGCGCGGATTGATCGCATGGATCAGGTCGACATCGCCCGACAGCAACGCGTTGATCCGCGCGCTGTCGTCGGCGATCGCGAACAGTTCGCATTCGCCCAGCCGCACCGCGCCGCGCCAGTAATCGTCGAACCGCGCGGCGAGCGAGCGGACGCCCGGAATATATTCGACCATCCGCATCGGGCCGGTGCCGATCGGACGGTTGAAATCGCGCGTGCCGTCGCGGATGATCTGGAACTGTTGAATGCCAAGGATCGTCGGCAAATCGGCATTGGGCGATTTCAGCACGATGCGCACCCGGTCGGGGCCATCGGCGCGAACGGAAGCGAACTGGTCGGCGAACACCTTCGCCTTCGATCCGACGGCGGGGTCGAGGTGGCGGCGCAGCGAATAGACGACGTCGGCGACGGTCAGCGGCGATCCGTCATGGAACCGCACGCCCTTGCGCAGCCGGATCGACCAGTCGCGGGCATCGGCGGTCTCGATCGCCTCGGCCAGCGCCGGCTGCGGCCGGAACCGGTCGTCGAGCGTGGTCAGCCCGTCATAGACCATCGCGCAGCGGCAGAAATCGGTGACGACGGTCTGGCGCGCCGGGTCCATCGTATCGGCGGTCGAGGAGACCGCCACCGCTACGCGCAACCGTCCACCCACCGGCTCGGGCCGCGCCGGTTCGAACCCGCAGGCACCCAGCCCGACCGACAGCCCGCCGCCGCCGATCAGGCGGATCGCGTCGCGCCGGCCGATCAATGCCGCCAGTCCTGATAGCGATAATAGGCACCGACCGCCGGCAGGAACCATGGCGGGCCGAAATGTCCCGGCACCGCCGGCCATGCGATCGCGTGGAACGGGTTTTCGTCCACTGCCGGCGCGCCGCCGATGATCCGCGCCATCGCCTCGCCCATCACCACCGAAATCTGCGTGCCGTGACCGCTATAGCCCATGGCGTAATAGATGCCGTCGCGCGATCCGGCACGCGGCAGCCGGTCGGCAGTCAGGTCGACGATCCCGCCCCACGTATGGGCGATGCGGACGTCGGCCAGCTGCGGAAAGATGCGGCGCATTCCCGCTTCGAGGATCGCGCCGCTGCGCGTGTCGCTGCGCGGGCTGGACAACGCAAAGCGGGCGCGCCCGCCGAAGATCAGCCGGTCATCGGCGGTCAGGCGGAAATAATTGCCGACGTTGCGTGTGGTCGTGCCGTTGCGCCGCCCCGGCATGATCTCATGCGCCAGCGGCCCCAGCGGTCCGGTGGCGACGATGAAGCTGCCGATCGGCACGATCCGTCGTCGCAGCCAGCGGAACGGCCCGGTCATCGACGCACCGGTCGCCAGCAGCACCGCATCGGCCTCGATCACGCCGCGCTTTGTCGTCAGTCGGTGGCGACCGCCGGACAACCGCTCCATGCCGGTGAGCGCGGCATCCTCGTACAGTTTCGCACCGTGACGGACGGCGGCACCGGCAAGCCCGGCGGCGAACCGGCCCATGTGCAACGAAGCGCTGCGCGGGAACAACAGTCCGCCGTGGAACGCGTCCGACCCGATCTCGTCGGGCAGGTCGGCTTTGGCGATCAGGCGGATGTCGGGTTCGACCGTCTGCGACAGCAGTTCCGCGGTCCGGGCGAGCTTGGCGGCATGTTCGGGCTTGTCGGCCAGCTTCAGCTTGCCGTTGCGCGCGAAGTCGCAGGCGATGCCCTCTTCGGCGACGATCGCCTCGACCCGGTCGACGCCGGTGTCGAACGCGCGATAGATCGCGGTCGCGCGATCGATCCCGAACCGGCTGGTCAGCGCGGCGAAGTCGCCGGCGATACCGTTGTTGCACTGGCCGCCATTGCGTCCCGATGCCTCGCCCGCGATGCGCCCGGCTTCGACCACCACGACGTCGGCGCCGGCCATCGCCAGCGTGCGCGCCGCCGCAAGGCCGGTGAAGCCGCCGCCCACGACCACCACCGACGCGCGCACCGGCACCGGGCCATGTTCGGCCCCTGCGAAGCGTTCGCCGCTGTCCAGCCAATAGGATTCCAGCTTCATCGCGTGTCCGCGTCCCCCATCGAAGCGATGCTGCTTCGGCACGGCATAATCTGCTCCAACCGTACCGGCATCGTTACACCTTAGTTGGTCGGACGACAGGGCATATGTGCCGATCGCTGCCCCGGCCACCGCACAGCGTACCGCCCGCCCTGTATTTCCATCGGGTTCGACCATCGTCGTTCGCTGGGTAGGGACGGACGGTGGTCTGGGTCCCGGCGGCAGGATATTCCGGTCGACGGCCGATTTATGCGCGATACCATGCCGGTTGCGGCGCGGCGCGGCACCTCCTGCGCCCTTCGGCCGGTTACACCATGGGTCGAGGACATGATGGAACGCGAAACGATGCAGACGAGTGCCGATCCCCAGCCCGCCGAAAACCGGACGATGCGCCTGCGGCCGATGACCCAGGATGATATCGCCGGGGTACATGCCCTGTCGAAGGCGGAGCAATGGCCGCACCGGGCCGAGGACCTGTCGGACATGCTGACGGTCGGCACCGGTACCGTCGCCGAACTGAACGGCGAAATCGTCGGCACGACCATGTGGTGGCGCGCCGGCCCTGCCATCGTCACGCTTGGCATGGTCATCGTGTCGCGGCGGCATCGCGGTGCGGGCATCGGGCGGATCGTGATGGAAGCGGTGCTGGACCAGATCGCCGATGCGATCGGCCCCGATGGTTCGATCCAGCTGAACGCGACCGAGGACGGGCTGCCGCTCTATCGCAAGCTGGGCTTCACCGGGATCGGCGAAATCCTGCAGCATCAAGGCGCGGCGTTCCAGGCCCCGTTGGTGCCGCTGGCGGCCGGCGAGCGCATCCGGCCGATGGGCGCGCGCGACGGCGCGCTGGTCGATGCGCTGGTGCGCGCCGCCAGTGGTCTCGACCGCCCGACGGTGATGACGGTGCTGCGCGAAAAGGCGCATGGCGTGGTGCTGACCCACGGGGACGAGGTGACCGGCGTCGCGCTGTTCCGCCGGTTCGGGCGCGGGTATGTCGTCGGTCCGGTCATCGCCCCCGACCGGACCCGCGCGCAGGCGCTGATCGCGCAGTGGATCGGCTCGCGCAGTGGTGAGTTCATCCGGCTCGACATTCACGGCAATAGCGGGTTGGGACCATGGCTGGAGGAACTGGGACTGGTACGGGTCGGACGGGTCGTGACGATGGTCAAGGGCGCGGAGCCGCCGGCGACCGCCCCGGCGACGGCGTTCGCGATCGTGAGCCAGGCGCTGTGCTGAGCAACGACGACCTGCGCGGCACCGGGCTGCTGATCGAATCGATGCTGATCGGCGGCGAATGGGTCGCGGCACAGGACGGGGCCACGCTCGACGTGACCGACCCGGCGACCGGCGACGTGGTCGGCACGATCCCCGCGGGCGGGGCGGCCGATACCGAGGCGGCGATCGCCGCCGCAGCGGCCGCCTTGCCGGCGTGGAAGCGGCGGACCGCCGACGATCGCGCGACGTCGCTGGAACGCTGGCACGCGCTGATCCTCGACCATGCCGACACGCTGGCGGCGATCATGACCGCCGAACAGGGCAAGCCGCTGGCCGAATCGAAGGGCGAGATCGCCTATGCCGCGTCGTTCGTGAAATGGTTCGCGGGTGAGGGGCGGCGGATTTCCGGGCACACCATTCCGGCCCCGACCAGCGACCGACGCATTCTCGCCACGCGCGAGCCGGTCGGCGTCTGTGCGGCGATCACGCCGTGGAATTTTCCGGCGGCGATGATCACGCGCAAGGTCGCGCCGGCGCTGGCGGCGGGCTGCACCGTCGTCATCAAGCCGTCCGAGCTGACCCCCTATACCGCGCTTGCGCTGTGCAGGCTGGCCGAACGGGCGGGAATGCCGGCGGGCGTCGTCAACATGGTCACCGGCCTGCCGCAGGCGATCGGTGCGACGCTTACCGCATCGCCGGTAGTGCGCAAATTGTCGTTCACCGGATCGACGCGGGTCGGATCGCTGCTGATGCAGCAGTCGGCCGATACGCTGAAGCGGTTGAGCCTCGAACTCGGCGGCAACGCGCCGTTCATCGTGTTCGACGATGCCGATCTCGACACCGCCGTCGCCGGCGCGATGGCGTCGAAATTCCGCAATGCCGGCCAGACCTGCGTTTGCGCCAACCGCATTCTGGTGCAGGACGGCATCCACGACCCCTTCGTCGAGAAACTGGGCGAGGCGGTTCGGGCGCTGCGGGTCGGCGACGGCCGGACGGAGGGGGTCACGATCGGCCCGCTCATCAACGCCGCCGCGACGCAGAAGGTCGCCGATCATCTGTCCGACGCGCTGGCCAAGGGCGCGAAGATCGCCGCTGCGCCCGATGGCGTCGAGCAGAATGAACGCTTTGCCCGGCCAGTGGTGCTGACCGGGGCCACCGCCGACATGCGGCTGGCGTCGGAGGAAACCTTCGGACCGGTCGCGCCGATTTTTCGCTTTTCGGCCGAGCAGGAGGCGATCGACCTTGCCAATGCCACGCCGTTCGGTCTCGCCAGCTATTTCTATACTGAGGACCTGCACCGCGCATGGCGCGTCGGCGAGGCGCTGGAGTTCGGCATGGTCGGGCTGAACACCGGCAGCATCGCGATGGAAATGTCGCCGTTCGGCGGGATCAAGGCATCGGGTCTGGGCCGCGAGGGCGGCCGCGAAGGCATTGACGAATATCTGGAAACGAAAGCGTTCCATTGGGGGGGATTGAAGGGCCTGTGAACAACTATCGGATTGCAGTCATTCCCGGAGACGGGATCGGCAAGGAAGTCATTCCCGAAGGCATCCGCGTGCTGGAAGCGGCGGCGGCGGCCCATGGCTTCACGGTCGAGCAACAATGGCATGATTTCGCGAGCTGCGATTATTATGTCCGCCACGGCCGGATGATGCCCGAAGACTGGAAGGAGCGGATCGGCGATGTCGATGCGATCTTCTTCGGCGCGGTCGGCTGGCCCGACACCGTGCCCGATCACATCTCGCTATGGGATTCGCTGATCCAGTTCCGCCGCGAATACGATCAATATGTGAACCTGCGCCCGGCGCGGCTGATGCCGGGCGTGCCGTGCCCGCTGGCCGGCCGCAAACCCGGCGACATCGACATGATGATCGTCCGCGAAAATACCGAGGGCGAATATTCGGCGATCGGCGGCACCGCTTTTCCCGGTACCGATCGCGAGGTCGTGTTGCAGGAAACGGTGATGACCCGCATCGGCACCGACCGCATCCTGCGCTACGCCTTCGACCTCGCGCAGAAGCGTCCGGCCAAGCATGTGACGTCGGCGACCAAGTCGAACGGCATCGCCATCACCATGCCGTGGTGGGACAGCCGCGTCGCCGAAATGGCCGTGCGCTACCCCGACATCCGCACCGACAAATATCATATCGACATCCTCGCGGCCCAGTTCGTCATGAACCCCGATCGCTTCGACGTGGTGGTCGCGTCCAACCTGTTCGGCGACATCCTGTCCGATTTGGGTCCGGCCTGCACCGGCACGATCGGGATCGCGCCGTGCGGCAACATCAACCCTGATCGCAGCGTGCCGTCGCTGTTCGAACCGGTGCACGGTTCGGCACCCGATATCGCGGGACAGGGGATCGCCAATCCCGTCGGGCAGATCTGGTGTGCGGCGATGATGCTCGATCATTTCGGCGAACACGCGGCGGCGAAGTCGATCGTGATGGCGATCGAAACGGTGCTGGCCAGCGACAACGGTCGAACCCGCGATCTGAAAGGATCTGCGAATACCGAGCAATGCGGGAAGGCGATCGCCGCGGCGATCGGCTGAGCCGGCGTCGGTCTCGCGCTTAACCGCAAAATCGCCGTGCCCCCGCGCAGGCGGGTTTCAGAGCCAAGCAGAACAATGGTTTGTGCCCGGCACCCTGGACCCCCGCCTGCGCGGGGGTACGGTCAAGGCGGAGCCGAGCGCGCGGCCTTGGCAAAGATTCTGCTCTGGCTGGAATGACGATAAGCGGCCCGCGGCATAATCTGCTGCACGCCTGCGAAGTACGGCAGCTTGGCTGCGTCGCGCGGCGCGCAGGATCGCTCCCACCATCGTCGTCCGCCCCTACACTGGCCCCATCATCAGACAACAGGGCCAGCCATGTTTTCCAATTCGCTGATCGAGGCCGACCGCCGCCACCTCATCCACCCGGTCACCGCATGGCGCGGGCACGAGGCGCGGGGCGCGACCGTGTTGACCAGTGGGCAGGGCATGTATCTGACCGATGGCGACGGCAACCGGCTGCTCGACGCGTTTGCCGGGTTGTGGTGCGTCAATATCGGCTATGGTCATGAAAGCGTCGTCGAGGCGGCGGCGGAGCAGATGCGGCGGCTGCCCTATGCCACCGGCTATTTCTCCTTCGCCAGCGAACCGGCGATCCGGCTGGCGGAGCGGCTGGCCGAGCTGTCGCCGCCGGGGCTGGAGCGGGTCTATTTCTCGCTCGGCGGGTCGGACGCGGTCGATTCCGCGCTGCGCTTCATCGTCAACTACTGGAATGCCAAGGGCCGCCCGACCAAGAAACAGGTGATCGCGCTCGACAAGGGCTATCACGGATCATCGTCGAACGGGGCGGGTATCACCGGCTTGCCCGCGTTCCACCGGCTGTTCGACCTGCCGCACGACTGGCAGCATCATATTCCGGCACCCTATCCCTATCGCCACGCGGTCGGCAGCGACCCGCAGGCGGTGATCGACGCCAGTGTCGCCGCGCTGAAGGCGAAGGTCGCCGACATCGGTGCAGACAATGTCGCGGCCTTCTTCGCCGAACCGGTGCAGGGGTCGGCCGGGGTGATCGTTCCGCCGAGGGGCTGGCTGAGGGCGATGCGGGGGGCGTGTAGCGAACTTGGTATCTTGTTGGTCGCCGATGAGGTCATCACCGGTTTCGGCCGTACCGGGCCGATGTTCGCCTGCGAAACCGAGGACGTGACCCCCGACCTGATGACACTCGCCAAGGGGCTGACCGCCGGTTACGCGCCGATGGGCGCGGTGCTGATGACCGACGAGATCTATGCCGGCATCGCCGATGGTCCCGACAATCACCTGCCGGTCGGACATGGTGCGACCTATTCGGGGCATCCGGTATCGGCTGCCGTCGCTCTGGCGGTGCTGGATCTCTACGAGGGCGGCATCCTTGCCAACGGGATCGCCCGTGCGCCGCAACTGGCCGCCGGGCTGGCGGCAATCACCGATCATCCGCTGGTCGGCGACGTCCGTCAGGCGGGGATGCTGGCCGGCATCGAACTGGTGGCGGACAAGGTGAGCAAGGCCCGGTTCGACCCGGCGGTCGGCCTGCCCGACAAGCTGGCGCGGACCGGCTATGCCAACGGCATCATCTTTCGCGCCTTCGCCGACGGCACGATCGGTCTGGCACCCGCGATCAGTTGCGATGAAACCGATATGGCTGCATTGATTGAGCGGCTCACGCGGACGCTGGATGAGGTAGCGGACATGGCCGAGGTTCGCGCGGCCCTACGATAGACGTTGCGGTAACGGAATGATGAGATAAAGTCTCCTGTATGACACCATCGCCCAAACTCGATCGACTGGACTTCCGCATCCTTGCGCAATTGCAGCGCAACGGGCGGATCACGAACGTCGATCTGGCCGATGCGGTCGGCCTGTCGCCCAGCCCGTGCCTGTCGCGGGTCAAGCGGCTGGAAAAGGCGGGATATATCATCGGCTATGGCGCACATGTCGCGCTCGCCAAGCTGGGCGAGACGCTGACCGTCTTTACCGAGATCACGTTGAAGGATCACCGCACCGGCGACTTTTCGCGTTTCGAACAGCGCGCGCGCAACGTGCCCGAGGTCGTCGAATGCCATCTGGTCAGCGGCGGATACGACTATCTGGTCAAGTTCATCACCCGCAACGTGTCGCAATATCAGGAGCTGATCGAATCGATCCTTGAAAGCGATTTCGGGATCGAGAAGTATTTCAGCTATATCGTACTCAAATCTCCGATCGTGAAACGCTACGACCCGATCGAGGCGCTGTTCGACGAACGGAGCTAACCACGAAAGGCGCCCGACGATGCGTATCGACGACCAGGATCTTGCCGACCTCGCCGCGTTGCGCCGCGACCTGCATGCGCACCCCGAACTGGGCTTTGCCGAACACCGTACCGCCGCGATCGTCGCCGAAGCGCTGCGCGCCGCCGGGCTGGAGGTGACGACCGGTATCGGGGGTACGGGCGTGGTCGGTACGCTGCGCAACGGTCCGGGCAACGGTGCGATCGGCTTTCGCGCCGACATGGATGCGCTGCCGTTCGCCGAGCAGACCGGTCTGCCCTATGCCAGCAAGACGCCGGGCGTGTTCCATGGCTGCGGTCATGACGGACATAGCGCGACGCTGATCGGCGCGGCGCGTCATCTGGCGAAAACGCGGGAATTTTCGGGTACGATCCACTTCATCTTCCAGCCGGCGGAGGAAGGGCAGGGCGGGGCCGATGCGATGGTTCGCGACGGGCTGTTCGACCGTTTTCCGTGTGATCGGGTGTTCGCGCTCCATAACTGGCCCGACCTGCCGCTGGGCAGCGCGCGTACCCGGCCGGGGCCGATCATGGCCGCCGCCGACCGGTTCGACATCGTGATTTCCGGCAAGGGCGGCCATGCCGCCATGCCGCACCAGACGCCCGACGCGATCCTCGCCGCGGCGACGTTGGTCCAGCAGCTCAACACCATCGTCGCCCGCCGCCTGCCGCCGACCGAAAGCGCGGTGCTGTCGGTGACCAAGGTGCATGGTGGCGATTCGCACAACGTCATTCCGGCGACGGTGACGCTGACCGGCACCGTCCGGACGTTCTCTCCGCAAGTGCAGGACCGGATCGAGGAGTCGCTACGCGCGATCTGCGACGGGGTCGCCCGGTCGAGCGAGACGCAGATCGCGGTCGACTATATCCGCTATTATCCCGCGACGGTGAACGATGCCGAAAGCGCCGCGATCGCGCTGGCGGCGGCACGGGCGGTGTGCGGCGATGCGCTGGAAGCACCGGCCCCCGCGTTCACGTCGGAGGACTTCGCCTTCATGCTGCGTGCCCGGCCCGGTGCCTATCTGTGGATGGGCCAGCGCGACGACACCCATGTCGCGGCGCTCCATCACCCGGCCTATGACTTCAACGACGCGGTGACGCCGATCGGCATCGCGTGGTTCGCCGAATTGGCTAGGAATCAGCTTCCCGTCGGCTGACGGCACGAATGCGTCGGCGCACCACGCCCAAAGCCGCATTTCGTTCCGAAGGTGTCACAGCTTCGCAACAAAATGCTTGAGCCCCCCCCGCATGATGCAGATGCCGCAGAGGTGGCGCTACATCGACCAGCCGGTCCATCGAAACCGGGACGAAGGTCGGGACGCCATCAGGTCGAGGACGACGCGATAGCCGTTTCACGCTTGGGGGTTCAAATGCGCAACCGACATCTGCTTTTCTTCAGCGCCGCCAATCTGGCGCTTCTGGCACCGACCACGGTGTCGGCACAGGAACTGGCCGCCGCCACGACTGCCTCGACAACCGCGCCCGAGGAGGCGGGGCAGCCCGGCGAGAGCGAGATCGTCGTCGAGGGCGTTCGCCAGCAATATGTGGCGAACGTTCCGACGATCGAGGTGCCGCAGAGCATCCAGATCCTGTCGTCGGAAACGTTGAAGGATGCCGGCATCACCCGGCTCGACAATGCGCTCGACTTCGCGACCGGCATCGCCCGGCAGAACAACTTCGGCGGTCTGTTCGATGTGTTCGCCTGTCGCGGTTTCAGCGGTGACGAAGGTGCGGGCAGCAACTATCTGGTCAACGGCTTCAACGCCGCCCGTGGCTATGGCGGCGCGCGCGACACGTCGAACGTGCAGCAGGTGCAGGTGCTGAAGGGGCCGAATTCGGCGCTGTTCGGGCGCGGCGAGCCGGGCTGTACCGTCAACATCATTACCAAGAAGCCGGGTTTCGACCTGCATGGCGGCGTGATCCTGTCGGCGGGAAGCTACAAGAATTTCCGCAGCGAAGGCGATTTCAACGTGCCGCTGTCGGACCGGGTCGCGGTGCGCGTGACCGGTGCCGCCGAGTCGGCGGACAGCTTCCGCGATTTCCTGTCGAGCGAGAAGGTCACGGTCACGCCGTCGATCCTCGCCAAGCTCGGGCAGGACAGCTCGATCAGCTATGAATTCGAGTATATCGACCAGAAGGTCGTCTTCGATCGCGGCATCGTCGCGCCGACCGGCGATCTGAAGCTGGTACCGCGCGAACGCTTCTTCGGCGAACCGGGCGACGGCCCGGTCCATGTCCGCGCCATGGGCCATCAGGCGCAGTTGCAGCATGACTTCAGCCCCGACTGGTCGCTGGTGCTCGGCGTCGGCTATCGCGACACCTTCTTCAAGGGCGTGTCGACCGAAGCCGAACTCGCTGCCGGGCGTCAGCGTATCTATACCGACGGCACCACCCTGTCGCGCCAGCGCCGCGAACGTGACTATTCGACGACCGACCTGACCTTCCGCGGGGAAGTGAGCGGCGAATTCGGCACCGGGCCGCTGCAGCATCACATGATCGTCGGCGCCGACTGGGACGATTACCAGCTCGACGTCGTCCAGAACCGTTATCGCCCGCCCGTCGTAGCGTCGCAGACTGCCGGCAATCTGGCGCTCGGCAACCGCATCGACATCTTCAACCCGGTCTATGGCAAGCTGCCCGTCCCCGGCCGGTTCCAAAGTTATGTGGAACGGCAGAATAGCTGGGGTGCCTATTTGCAGGATCAGGTCGACGTGACCGATGCGCTGAAGGTCCGCTTTGGCGGTCGCTTCGACAATTTCGAACAGATCGTCGACGACCGCGTCGCTGCGCGTCGCACGATGCAGGAAAAGACCGCGTTCAGCCCGTCGGTCGGCGCAACCTATCTGTTCGGTGACGATGTCTCGATCTACGCGAATTACGGTCGCGGTTTCCGCCCGAACAACGGGACCGACGCGAACAACAACGCCTTCGAACCCGAACGCACCGTGTCCTATGAAGTCGGGGCGAAGATATCGCTCCTACGCAAGCGGTTGACCGGTACGCTCGCCTTCTTCAAGACGACGAAGGACAACGTGCTGACCGCCGACCCGATCAACGCCAATTTTTCGCTGGCGGTGGGCAAGGCGCGCAGCAAGGGCGTCGAGGCGGAATTGTCGGGCAACCTGCCGGCCGGGTTCCGGGTCCAGCTGAATTACGCCTATATCGATGCCGAAGTGGCGCAGAACGCGCTCGACCCCAATTTCGGCTTCGGCCTGCGCGAAGGCGATCCGCTGCTCAACATTCCCAAGAACAGCGGCAGCGCGCTGCTGTTCAAGGACTTCGATATCGGCAGCAGCCGGCTGACGCTGGGTGCAGGCGTGAACTACGTCGGCAAGCGGCTGGGCGAGACCGGCTTCCGCTTTGCGAACGGCGAATTCTACTATCTGCCCGCCTATACGCTGACCCGGGTCATGGCGTCGTACGAACCGACCGAGCGGCTGCGCGTGTCGGGCGAGGTGACGAACCTGTTCGACGAACATTATTTCCCGAGCTCCTATTCGCGGCTGTGGACGCTGCCCGGCGCGCCGCGCCAGTTCATGGTCCGCGTCGGCTATTCCTACTGAACTACCTCGGCCGGCGCCTGCCACGCGCCGGCCGTCGTCCGATCGTCCTGCGAGATGTGAGGTGTCATGACCCGCCAACGCCCGCTGCACGCATCGAACATGCGCGACGCTGGTTTTCATCGTGGCGCACGCCCCGGAATGATCGGTTGAGGGGCGATCGCTTCGCCTGCGTACATATCGGGGACGGTGGTTCGCCGTCCCCCATCCGGAGTATCTGCCCATGCGTCACATCCTGACCGGTTTCGCCGCTGCTGCCCTGTTCGCTGCCCCGGCATTTGCCCATCCCAAGCTGGTGTCGGCGACGCCGGCCGCCGACGCGAAGGTCGCGGCAGGTCCAAAGACGCTGACGCTGACCTTTTCCGAAAAGCTGGTCGCGCCATTGTCCGGTGCGGAACTGACCATGTTGCCGATGCCGGGCATGGGCCCGCACCGCATCCCCGCCACCGCGAAGGTCGGCAATGACGGCAGTTCGCTGGTGCTGACGCTGGCCCGTCCGCTGCCGCGTGGCAGCTACCGTGTCGACTGGCATGTGGTATCGACCGATACCCACCGGGTGACCGGCAGCTACACGATCACGGTGGGCTGACCTTGGACGCGGCCGCGTTCGTCGTTGTGCGCGGCCTGTTGCTGGCAGTCCTGCCGGCGACGTTCGGGCTGGCGCTGTTCGCCCGAAAAGGTCTGGCCGGGCGGCGGGGGTTGATCGTCACCACCGTCGCCGCGCTGCTCCTGTCCGGTGTCGCCTTCGCCCTGATGGCGGCGGAGATGACCGGGGCGGGGGTCGGATCGCTCGATCGCGACCTGCTATGGATGCTGGTGCGCGAGACGACGCCGGGCACCGCCTTCCTGATCCGCAACGGCGCACTGGTCGGGATGCTGGTCGCGCTGCTGGTGCCACGGCCCCGCTTCACCCTCGTCGCGCTGCTGGCCGCGATGGCCAGCGCGACGCTGGCGTGGAACGGCCATGGCGCGATGCACGAGGGGGCGGCGGGCTGGCTGCATCTGGTCGCCGATATCCTGCATGTTCTGGCAGCGGGCGCGTGGATCGGGGCGCTGGCGGTGTTCGTCGGACTGGCGCTGCGCCGATCGGGGCAGGCCGGGGATGCGCTCGCGGGTTTTGCGGGAATGGGCACGGCGATCGTCGCCACGATCCTGCTGACCGGCATCGTCAACGCCGCCATGATGGTCGGCATCGATGGCGTCGCCCGGCTCGGCGACACCCTGTACGGGCAATTGTTGCTCGCCAAGCTGGCGCTGTTCGTCCTGATGCTGGCGCTCGCCGCCGCCAACCGTTTCGTCCTGACTCCGCGCCTTGCCGCCAGCGGCGACGTGCGCGCGCTACGGATCAGCCTGTCGATCGAGTTCGCCGCTGCCATATTGATTATACTGCTGATCGGCTGGGCCGGCACGCTCGAACCACCGGTGTCGGCCGCTTCCTGAACGCATCTGCGTTTGTCGGACGCCTGAGCGCGCTTTCCTTCGGGCAATCGGGAACGCAGGGCGCTGACGCGACCCGGGGCCGGTCACATGGAAAACGAAGTATCGGCATCCGGGGGGGATGCATCGACGCCGACAACTTCGGGAGCGTCATCGATGCGAACGGTTGCGATGGACGTCAGCTGTCGCCCGGCGGGGTGGGGACGGGGGCAGTGTTCCGATCGTGCGAAATTTGCACGATCCGCGCGGCTGCCGCAACGGCGGCGGCCAACATGGCGTTGCGCTCCGCCGACGAGATGGACGGGCGCGGCTTGTCGTCGAGGACGCTGATGACGCCGACGGGCAGTCGGCCGTGCGGGCGGATCAGCGATGCCGCGTAATAGCGGAACCTGCCCACCTCACCATTTACCCACGGGTTCTCGGCAAATCGTTTGTCAGCGCAAAGGTCGGGCACGACGAACAGATCGTCGTCAGCGTACAGCGCATGACCCGACAGCGAATTCCTGCGACGATATGCGCCGATCGCGAATCCATGCGCGGCGATCACATATTGTGTCTCGCCGTACAGAACCGACAGCAACGAAGCCTTGCCGAGAACTTGCCGGCAAGCCTTGGTGCAGATCGCTTCCAGCACCGCATCGCCCCTGGCCTCAAGCACACCCGTTTCGATCACGGCACGCTCACGCTCCGGATCATTGGCCCCTGTCGGCGGCGGAGAAAAATACGAGACGCCCACAAAAGTCCCCTTCGCTATCATTGGCGTCCTTAACTGCCCGGAACGCGTTAACAACCAACGATTATTTTGGAACTGTCTCGTTTTAGCCCATGCTGCCCCCGCAACACGTCACGTTAACTGCAACGTTACTCCATCCTGACGTATGCTGTGGTTACCAATCTTGTCCGCTACCATCCCCACGATGCCGGGCATCGCCGGAACCCCGGGCCGTTCCGCCCTGTCGACGTTTCGTCGCGTCTTCGCGTCAAAAAAACGCGGAATGTGATTTAGCAAGCGCCAAACTTGCTTGATCCCGGCGGTTGTACGAAGGCAGTCGGATGCTGGTCCTGCTCCTCGTCTCGCTTGTCGGCAGCTGCCTTCTGCCGCAGATAGCCCGGTTCATGGGGCGTGGCGCCGGACTGGTCATCGCGTTGTTCCCGCTCGGCCTGTTCGCGGCGTTCATTCGCATGTCCGACATCGTCGAGCGCGGGTGGGTGCGGGGCGAGGGTAAGGATTGGGCACCCTCGGTCGGGTTCGATCTGACCCTGCGGCTCGATGGATTTTCGTTCCTGTTCTGCCTGCTGATCACCGGGATAGGGACGCTGGTGATCGTCTATGCCGGCGGCTATCTGACGGGGAAGCCGCGGCATCAGCGGGCGCGGTTCTTCACGCTGATCCTGTTGTTCATGACCGCGATGCTCGGCACCGTGCTCGCCGACAATCTGCTGTTGATGGTGACGATGTGGGAGGCGACGAGCATCCTGTCGTTCCTGCTGATCGGGTTCGACAGCCGTTCCGCGCGGGCGCGGCGCGCGGCGTTGATGGCGTTGCAGGTGACGGCGGGCGGCGGGCTGGCGCTGGTCGCGGCGGTGGCGATGATCGCGCATGTGCTGGGCACCTTTTCGCTCGCGCAGACGATCGATCGCACGCCGGAGCTGGTCGCGAGCAGCTGGGCGGCACCGATCATCGTCGCGGTGATGATCGCGGGTTTCACCAAATCGGCGCAGTTCCCGTTCCATTTCTGGTTGCCCAACGCGATGCAGGCACCCACCCCGGCGTCGGCATTCCTGCATTCGGCGACGATGGTGAAGCTCGGCATCTATCTGCTCGCGCGGTTCGAACCGGTGATCGCGGCGACGGTGTGGGGCCGCAACGTGATGATCGCGGTCGCGTGCATCACCATGCTGGTCGCGGCGGTACAGGCGTTGCGGGCGGAAAGTTTCAAGGCGGCGCTCGCCTATTCGACGATCGCATCGCTCGGCATTCTCGTCCTGCTCGTCGGGCTGGACGGGCCGACCGCGACGGTGGCGATGATCGGCTTCCTGATCGCCCATGCGCTGTACAAGGCGGCCTTGTTCTTCTGCGCCGGATCGGTGCTGCACATGACCGGACAGGGATCGTTGCGCGCGCTGGGCGGGCTGGCCCGGCGGATGCCGCTGACCGCGATCGCCTGTATCGGGGCCAGCCTGTCGATGGCGGGGATACCGCCCTTTTTCGGGTTCATCACCAAGGAATTCCTGTTCCAGGCGCAGATCGAGAGCAGTTGGGAAAGCGTACCGATCGCGATCGCCGTGCTGGTCAATGCGGTGATGGTCGCGGTCGCGTCGGTCGTGACGCTGCGGCCCTTCTTCCTGAAGCCCGGCGCGCCGATCGAGTTCAAGAATCGCGAGAGCCTGTCGCTGGGCCTGCCGCCACTGTTCCTGTCGCTGCTCGGGCTGTTCCTCAGCCTCAATCCGGGATGGATCGAACGCGTGGTCGTCAGCCCGGCGGTCGCGGCGGTCTATCGCCGGCCGATCCCGGTCGACGTCGCGGTGTGGCACGGCGTCACGCCGATGCTGTTGCTGAGCGGTCTGGTCGTCGTCGTCGGCATCGCCATCTCGGTCTTCTGGCGTCGCATTCACCTGTTCTTGCGCGATAGCGACCGGTTCGAACGCTTTGCGATCGAACGCCTGTGGGAATCGAGCCAGCGGACGCTGCCATGGCTTTCGGCGCATGCGGTCAACTGGACCGAACACAGCGATCTGCGCGTGCTGCTGGGCATCGTCCTCGCCACGATCGCCGGCATCACCGGGTGGTCGATCCTCGCGGTCGGAGCACCGGTGCGGATCGCGATCGGTGAGATGCCGCATCTGGCAGACGTCGCGATCGCCCTGGCGGCGGTCGTCGGGGCCGTCGTCGCGGCGCGGTCGCAACATCTGGTCACGACGATGCTGGCCGTCGGCCTGACCGGCTTCGCCGTCGCGATCCTGTTCATGACCGGCGGCGCGCCCGACCTCGCCATCACGCAGTTCACCGTCGAGGCGTTGCTGGTCGTCCTGCTGACTGCAATGCTGGCGACGCTGCCGCTGATGGCCGGGCGGACGCGCAACCCGGCGCAGCGTCTGGTCGATGCCGGCCTCGCCGGGGCGCTGGCGCTGGTCCTGCTGGTCGCGACGCTGGACGCGGCGGCGGCGATCCATGGTGCGGCCGCCTCCGACTTCTTCGGGCGGATGAGTTATATCGCCGGGCGGGGCCATAATGTCGTCAACGTCATCCTCGTCGATTTCCGCGCGTTCGACACGCTGGGCGAAACGGCGGTCATCGCCGCCGCCGCGTTGCTGGGATCGGCGCTGTTCTTCCGTCCGGGCGACGAAGACCGGCCCGTGCGTGGCGACGTCCATTTCGGCTTCGCGATGGCGGCCGGACCGCTGTTCGCGCTGTTGCTGGCGGCATCGGTCGCGATCCTGTGGCGCGGCCATGACCAGCCCGGCGGCGGGTTCATCGGCGGGCTGGTCGCGTCGCTCGCCTTCGCCGTCCTGTCGCTGGCGCGCGGGCCGATCGCCGCAGCGCGCAGCTTGCGCCTGCCCCCGACCGTGCTGGTCGGGGCCGGACTGTTGCTGGCGGTGGCCAGCGGCCTGCCCGGCATGATCGGCGGCGGGGCGTATCTGACCCATTTATGGTGGGAACCGGGCGGATGGTTGCCCAAACTCGGCACGACGCTGTTGTTCGACATCGGCGTCTATCTGGTCGTGCTGGGTGCGGTGCTGACCTATCTCTTCGGATTGCAGAAGGAGGCGGTACGATGATCCTGCTCCACGCCGTCGCCGCCGCGATCGTCATCGCCTGTGCGCTGCACATGGTGCTGTCGCGCAATCTCGTGCGGATCCTGCTGGGGCTGGCGCTGCTGGCAACCGGCACGAACCTGATGCTGTTCGTCGCCGGTGGGCAGGGCGGGCGGCAACCGCCGTTGATCCGGGAGGGGGCGAAGACTCTCGGCGTGTCGGCCGATCCGACGATCCAGGCGCTGATCCTGACCGCGATCGTCATCGGCCTCGCCCTGACGGTCATCCTCGCGACGGTCGTGTTGCGCGGGTGGCACGCGACGGGATCGCTCGATGCGCGCGATCTCGATCTGGTCGAACCACGGCCCACGACCAAACCGGTCGAACCGTCATGATGCCCGACGCCCTGCTGTTGCTGGCACCGGTCGTCCTGCCGCTGGCCGGCGGCGCGGTCGCGATGGTGCTGCGCCGGCGACCGCGGCTGGTCGAGCCGTTCGCGGGCGGCGTCGTCGCGATGACCGTGCTGGCATCGTTCGCGCTGTTGCTGCGGACGATCGATCGCGCCAGCCTCGCCGTCACGATCTTCGGGGGCTGGCCGGGCGGGATCGGCGTGGGCTTTGCCGCGCGCCTGCCGGGTGTCGCGCTGGTTGCCGTCGTGGCGCTGGTCGCCTGCGCTGCGGCGATCTTCGCGCGGGCGGACATCGGCGACCGTCGGCGGCGGGCGGGCTATGATGCGTTGATGCTGGCGCTGATCGGGGCGGTCGACGGCGCGCTGCTGACGACCGATCTGTTCAACCTGTATGTCTGGTTCGAACTGGCGTTGGTCGCGGCGCTGGGGCTGATCCTGCTCGACCGGCGGCGGCATCAGGTCGGCGGTGCGACCCGCTATGCCGTGTTCGGCATGGTCGGTGCGACGGCGATCCTGATCGGCATCGGCCTGCTCTACGGCGTGACCGGCACGCTCGACATGGCCAGCCTCGCGACGATCCTCAAGTCGCGCCCGCCCAGCGTCACGACCGGCGTCGCGGCGGCGCTCCTGCTGTCGGGCTTCGCGCTTAAATCCGGTCTTGCCCCCTTCCATGTCTGGCTCCCCGCTTCCTATGCCGCCGCGCCGTTGACGGTTGCGGCGGTGTTTGCGGCGTTGATGACGAAGATGGGCTTTTTCGCGTTGATGCTCGTGATGGCCGGCATGTTCGGCAGCGGCGCGGCGCAGCTGTATCCGGTCATCGCCGTGCTGGCCGCCGCGACGATGCTGCTCTGCGCGCTGGCGACGCTGGCGCAGACCGACATGCGCCGGCTGATCGGCTATCATGTCGTGGCGCAGGTCGGGTATATGGCGGCCGGGGTGGCGATCGGGTCGGCGATGGGACTGGCGGCGGCGACCTTCACCATGATCCATTCGATGATCGTGCAGGCGAACCTGTTCCTCGGCATCGGCGCGATCCGCCGCGCGACCGGCAGCTGGGACCTGAAGCGCAGCGGTGGCATGGTGCGGTCGGACCGGTGGTTCGTATTCCTGTTCGCGGTGCCGATGCTGTCGCTGGCGGGTATTCCACCGCTGTCCGGTTTCTGGGCAAAGCTGTTCGTACTGCGGGCGTCGGTTGATGCCGGCATGGGCTGGCTGGCGCTGATCGCGCTGATCGCCGCGTTGCTGACGATCGTCTCCGTCGCCAATCTGTGGTCGGAAACCTGTTGGAAGGCGCTGCCGACCGATCGCCAGCCGCGCCGCGTGCCGACTGCGATGAAGGCGGGGATGGCGGTGCTGTCCGCCGCGACGCTTGCCATCGGGCTGTTCCCGCAATCGCTGTGGGTCGTCGCACGAACCTCGGCGCGCACCTTGACGGAGTTGGGGCTATGACCATCGTGCGGCGGATCGTTGCCGTCCCGGCCCTGCTGGCGGTGTTCCTGTGGGATCTGGTCTTCTCGTCGTTTCGGGTGGCGGCGGTGGTGTTGCGCCCCCGGTTGCGGAACCGGCCCGCCATCCTCGTGATGACGACCGACCTTCGACAGCCATGGGCGGTAGCGCTGCTCGCCTATCTCACCTCACTGACGCCGGGATCGACGTGCCTGCATGTGTCGGGCGATCGCCGCCGGCTGTATCTCCACGTGCTCGACGCGCCCGATCCACCCGCGACGATCGCGCGGTTTCGGCGGTTGTACGAACGCTGGATACGGGAGTTGGCGGCATGATCGCGGTCGATCTGGCCGGCATCGCGTGGGGGCTGATGGCACTGCTCGGCGTCGCGCTGGCGCTGGCGGCGTGGCGGATGCTGCGTGGCCCGACGCCGGCCGATCGCTTCGTCGCGTTCGACATGCTGACCGCCGTCGCGGTCGCCTTCTCGGCGCTGACCGCCGTCGCGACGGGGCGCAGCGGCTTTCTCGACGTCGCGCTGGTCCTGTCGCTCGTCAGCTTCGTCGCGACGTCCGCGTTCGCGCTCTTCCTCGAACAGCGAAAGCAGCCCTGACCATGGCGCTCGCCGAAATTTCCCTGTCGATGTCCGCCGGTGTGCTGTTGATGGCGGCCGGGGTCGCCTTTCTGCTGGTCGCCGCCATCGGCCTCGTCCGCCTGCCCGACGCCTTGCAGCGCATGCACAGCGCGACGAAGGCGGGGACGCTCGGCACCGCGCTGGTGATCGTCGGCGCGATGCTGCTGGGCGAAGTCGCGCGGCCGCAGACGGGATTGTTGACGATCCTCTTCCTGCTCGTAACCCTACCCTTCGGCGCACAACTGCTCGGCCGGGCAACCTATGTGGCGCGTACGCCGCTCGACGGGATCACCGACGATCCACTGGCCAGCGACGAACAGTTCGCGGCAGGAAAGCCGCCGTCGGGCGATCGGTAGATGCCGGGCAGTCGTCACCCGACCGGCCGCGCGGCCTTGGGCCGGTAATCGCGATCGGGCTCGATGGATTGGCACAGGATGGTCGCCGGGGGATCAGGTCGAACTAACCAGTCGCTCCACCGTCCTCGCAAGATGGCTCAGCGCGTAGATGTCGAACGTATCCAATCGCGGCTCCGTGTCGGCCACACAGAGTGCGCCAAGCGCGTACCCCGCGCGGTTGACCAGCGGTATGCCTGCATAGAAGCGAATATGCGGTGCCTCGATCACTGCTGGATTTCTGACGAACCGAACATCCGCCAGCGTGTCCAGAACGATGAGAGGCTCGCCGGGCCTCAAGATGGTATGGGCGCAGAACGCTTCGCTACGCGGACCTTCTTCCGCGTCGAGCCCGATCCGAGCCGCGAACCACTGTCGGGCACGATCGATGATCGTCACCGCCGCTATTGGTGTTTTGGCAAGCCGGGCCGCGTCCTCGACGATCGACTGCAGTGCCGGATGGTTGGCACGTCGTGTGATGCCGGTCCGATCCACGGCTGCCTGCCGCTGCATCTCGTTCGCCCAGATCGGCCCGTACGCTCCCACAAGCGCCCTCCTGTGTTTTTTCTAAAGATAAAGCTAACCAAGCCATAGATTTAGGTAAAGGGCAGTCGTCGCGTCACCGGCGGAATTCTGGATGGTCGGTGGCAGGAGCCGCTGATTGGTGGCGGTCCATCGTGTTCCCTGAGAATGTCGAATGGCCCTGCGAACGTTCATGGTCGCGGGCGCTGATCTGGCCATATCGATTGCACGGCCTTTAGGAGTATCGCTCCGGCGTCGGCATCCGTCGCATTGCGCCGGCAGGAGTTCGTCCGGTGTCATGCGCGCGTGATCGTCGGAAACCGCATCCTATTCCTCGCGATGGTCCCGATTACGCATTTCCGACGTATCGGAACAATGCGTTGCCCGGTGGCCTGTCGTGACGAACGAGCCTGTAGGCGGTGGTGTCGCGTGACGGCAGATCCGTGCGTCGAGGACGACCGGAATGCGGAGCAATCCGTTCGGGTTTGCCGCGCGTTGTAACCTTCCGGGACGTGAACCCGGTAGCGGCGAACCGTGCCGGGATAGATATGCGGCCGCAGTTCGAAAGAATGGTCGGCCGTTCGATCACGGTAAGATGCAGCTGGTTGCGGAGCGGCCTTTCCATCCTGCGCGTGGAAGCTGTATCAACGGGAGCGCGTCTGGTGAGGCAAGCGCTCTGCGTCGAGGCTCAACGGCTTGTTACCGTACCTCGATCGGAAGCTCCGAGTTTTTCAGCGGTGAGGACATGCCAACAGACCGTTGCCGACAGCATCTTGGCGATCCGATCATCGTCCATGCCAGTTGCCATCGGCGAGCGCCCCGACGCATGGAATGCAGTGCGATCGAGGCGCACTCTGTCCAAAGCATTTGTGCGGTATCGGTCCCGATCACTGGCGCTGGTCGGGCAGATCGACGAAAGCACGCATAGCTTGATCCTCGACGGCGCATCGGCCGGACAGGTTGCCAGCCCTGACCGGGTAGCGCGTTCGTTGATGGCGTAGGTGAACAACAGGTCGAGCTCCCGAAGCACGTTCAGCGCCACCATCGCTGGCACGATATGTAGTCCAAGTCGAAGGGTGCGGCCGATATAGAGCCGTTCCGCACGAGCGGCACCGCTGCGCAAGGCGTCAAGCGCGGGTGACCGCCCGGGATAGACCGACGCTGCCCCTGGGTTTACGGTCATGGCGAGCTTTTCAATCGTCACGGCTGGTCGAAACGCACAGCTGCCTGGCGCGCGGTGTCAGGATGTTCAGGGCATGCTTCCTTTGATACGTCGATGTAGGGACAGTCCGACGAGAATGCCGGTACCGCGTTGTGGTCGAATGCCGTCGATCAGAATTTTCGGACCGTGTCATGCGCGTCGTTGATCACGTTCCGGCGAGTAGATGCGATCGGTAACGGCGGCGAGTGTTCGTAAATTTACGACCGGATGCCTCTTCTGCGAACGGCGTAAAGCGTTATATGGTTTCCGGGGCGATATTGCCCCGTCCTTGGGACATATTGATGCCGGCATTCAAGACCCCTGATTTCAACGAGCGTACTGCTGCTGCTCGTGCAGCCAAACTGGAGGCGTTGAAGCAGTATCGTCAACGACCCGAACCCGACCCGGTCGTCGTGGCAGAGCGTAAAGCTGCCCGTGAAGCACGAGAAGCTGCGCAGGCCGAGCGGCAGGCTGCGAAGCTCGCGGCCGCTGCCTTGGCCAAGGAAGCCGCGGAACAGGCAAAAGCGGCCGCTGAAGCAGCCGCCCTTGCAGAAGCAGAAGCCGCAAAGGCGAAGCTTCCGAAGGTACCGACGGCAGCGGAACTGAAAGCGGCGCGAGATGCCCGGTACGCAGCACGCAAAGCCCGAAACTAGCGGTTTGATCGTCTTTCCCGGAGCTGCGTGACCGCGAACCCGGGAGCATTCCGCGCGCGCAGGTCGATGGCAACATCGACCGAGCCATCGCGGTGGTCGAGCGGGAGTCGGTGCAGGCGACTGCCCGCATCGGTTATTTTCTACCGTTCGATGGCGCCTTAGGCCATCCGGCAAGCGCGACGGGCCATTCGCGATTGCTCAAACGCTGAATCTGTCGAGCGGAGAAGCATTTCGTCGGGCACCGTGGTCAACCAACCGCGTGGTCCCGGCTAGAGGCGAACGCCGAACCGGGTTTTCAAGGCCTTCGTCGCGTTGCCCGGTCGTCAAGATTGCTACGACGGGTAGCCCGCATGGATGCAGCGCCGATCAAACCGCAGACGTCTGGTCCGTCTGGGGAAAGGGAGGCGATCCTCAGCGGGTCGATGCCCGCCGTTGTCAGGAAGGCATATGGTCACCCCACGTATCATACGTCAGTCTAGCTGTTTGCTCCCGGTGATTGGTGGTGCGACAACCACGAGCGAGTGGAAGGAAGCGCCAGGTTTTGCGCGGGAGCGCCACGAAGACCGAGGTTGTCCGTCGAGCGATATAACATAGTAAAGAGAGCCTGAGAGCGCTGGCAAGGTGCCACGGCGTCGACCAGAAGACGATCGCCAAGTGGCGCAAACGTTTATTGACGGTCGGTCTGCGGACCGGACCCAAAGAGGCCAGGTCCACGACGCTGACGATCGAAGAGGAGGCAGTAGCCGTGGAGGGACTGTCAGTAATTTCGTGTGCGGGCGGGCGGATGCACATTACGCCGCCATGGCGCGGATGAAGCGCTCGCCGAAGATGACGGCGAACCGGGCCTTGGCCATGGTCCACTCACGTGGCGGCATCCTCCACTCTTTCTCCGAGCGGTTCAAGANNNTGAGTTGAGCGCTTCAATGGCGTTGGTGGTGTAGATGATCCGTCGGACCTCGTCGGGGAAGGCGAAGAACGGGATCACCTCGGCCCACGCGCGCCGCCAGCTCTGGCCAATGGCCGGGTAGCGGGTGCCCCAGGGCCCGGCCTCGAAGGCCGTCAGCGCCTGCTCGGCCGCCTTGGCGCTGGGTGCGCGGTAGACTTCCTTCAGCGCTGTCGCGAGGCCCTTGCGGTCCTTCCAGGAGACGAAATCCATCGAATTTCTAAGCAGATGGACAATACATGTCTGGACGACTGCCTCCGGAAATACGGCGGTGATGGCATCGGGAAAGCCCTTCAGGCCGTCGACGACGGCAAGGAGGATATCCTCGGTGCCGCGGTTCCTGAGCTCGTTCATGACCCTGAGCCAGAATTTGGCGCCCAGCCTCACTGACGATGATCCCCCGGATCATCGTCCGGGCGTTCGGCTTCTGCTCTAGCCACAGGCCCGGCACCTCCTTGGTGCCATCGGCGCGAACGCCCAGCGCGATGTGGATGGCTTTGTTGCGCACCATGCCTTCGTCGCGGATCTTCACCCGCAAGGCGTCGAAGAAGACGAGCGGATAGACCGGATCGAGCGGCCCTTGCTGCCAGATCGCCACCTCGTCGAGCACGGCGTCGGTCACCGTCGAGATCAGGTCTGGCGA
>NZ_LMLN01000012.1:155994-156363 GCF_001421915.1 Sphingomonas sp. Leaf62
GCGCGCGTACATCGACACGATCTTCTCGTCGAAGCCGGGAAAGCGCCGCTGGTATCTGGCGATCAGCTGCGGATCGAAGCTGGCCTGCCGGTCGCGCGGTACGTCCAGCGCCAGCTGGCCGGTATCAGTCGTGATCGTCTTCCGACCGTAGCCGTTGCGCGAATTGCCGGCGCCGTCACCCCGGCCAACAGCTGATCCAGAAGATCATTCGGTATCGCAGGCTCTTTGCGTCGAGACATATCGGGGCTCCTTCGTTCCCGTTATGCCCGTCCGCACACGAAATTCCTGACAGGCCCGGCCAGATCAGCGCCATCTTCACCGACGCCAACTCCTGCTACCACCTCGCCTTCGCGCGGATCGGCGCGCCCG
>NZ_LMLN01000012.1:156429-212939 GCF_001421915.1 Sphingomonas sp. Leaf62
CGCCAGAAAACGTCTACAGAGTCTGAATTGAACATTCCCGGGTGCGGAGGGAGACTCGAGCTTGAAAAAGCCCGACGCCTTGGCCGCGGGGCGATCCCCGCGGGTGCGGGGGAGACCTTGATCGCGGCCAGCCGATCACGTTCCGCCTGGGTCGATCCCCGAGGGTGCGGGGGAGACTACGCGAACGTGCTCGACCTTGGCGTCGACGAGGGTCGATCCCCGCGGGTGCGGGGGAGACGCCGATCCGAACTTCGGCGGCTTGGGCGGACTGGGTCGATCCCCGCGGGTGCGGGGGAGACATAACGCCGTAACCCGCGAATTGACGGTCAATGGGTCGATCCCCGCGGGTGCGGGGGAGACCATCGTGGTTCGTCGGACCATAAGGCGGCCGAGGGTCGATCCCCGCGGGTGCGGGGGAGACCGCCCGTCCCGGGCGCGAAACCCGTAGCGGCCGGGTCGATCCCCGCGGGTGCGGGGGAGACTCGGTCGATGACGTGCCGGCGACGGTGACTGCGGGTCGATCCCCGCGGGTGCGGGGGAGACGACGTTGCGATGCCCTCGACTTCAATCGGAAGGGGTCGATCCCCGCGGGTGCGGGGGAGACCCGATGACCCGCCAGTGCGCGAGGTCGGGCGGGGGTCGATCCCCGCGGGTGCGGGGGAGACGACCGGTCAGCGGTCGCCGCGCCGCTCCTGCCGGGTCGATCCCCGCGGGTGCGGGGGAGACGAACCGGATCGCCCCAGCGCCCTAGAGCCTGCGGGTCGATCCCCGCGGGTGCGGGGGAGACTTCCTGAGCATTACGGGCATGGCCCCGACCCGGGGTCGATCCCCGCGGGTGCGGGGGAGACGCGATAGCGGCTTCTATGCGAGGGCCAGCCATGGGTCGATCCCCGCGGGTGCGGGGGAGACATGCCGCGGACCTCGGGCATGTCGGGGAAGTCGGGTCGATCCCCGCGGGTGCGGGGGAGACCCCACACAGTACGCGCTCATGTCGCTCCATCGAGGTCGATCCCCGCGGGTGCGGGGGAGACTCGACCGGAACCGGCTTGGCTTCGCGCAGGCACGGTCGATCCCCGCGGGTGCGGGGGAGACAAGCGCTCTCGAAGACTTCCTCCGCGAGCGGCGGGTCGATCCCCGCGGGTGCGGGGGAGACACCTACCCCGGTGGCGGCGGCCCGCAGAGGTGGGGTCGATCCCCGCGGGTGCGGGGGAGACATGGCAGGAGAGTTCACGGGCTTTGGCTCGACGGGTCGATCCCCGCGGGTGCGGGGGAGACTACACTACGCCGCTTGTGTCTCACCAATCCCCGGGTCGATCCCCGCGGGTGCGGGGGAGACAACGCCCCGAAGCCGGTCAGGTACTGCCCCCCGGGTCGATCCCCGCGGGTGCGGGGGAGACTCGAACATCGGGAAGTTGAACTTGATGTTCATGGGTCGATCCCCGCGGGTGCGGGGGAGACGCGATGGCCTTCGATAGCCCCGTACTGGCCGAGGGTCGATCCCCGCGGGTGCGGGGGAGACTGGATGGCGGATGCGGTTACGGGGGCCGACAACGGTCGATCCCCGCGGGTGCGGGGGAGACCCGCACTCCGCTGTAGCGCCTGCCGGGGATGGAGGGTCGATCCCCGCGGGTGCGGGGGAGACATGCTCGACGCCTCGCCAGCCCAGCTACAGCAGGGTCGATCCCCGCGGGTGCGGGGGAGACCAGGCAATCCTTGAGGGCACCGTCCCTGTATCCGGTCGATCCCCGCGGGTGCGGGGGAGACAAAGCCTCCGCCCCGGTGAGGCTGGCGCGAATGGGTCGATCCCCGCGGGTGCGGGGGAGACGAGCTGGAGTTGCTGTTCACGTCGCGCGAGGAGGGTCGATCCCCGCGGGTGCGGGGGAGACCGGCCGTCGCGCCCGGCCTGGCCATTCGAACCGGGTCGATCCCCGCGGGTGCGGGGGAGACCAACTTTAGGAAGGCGGGACAGATGAAGAAAAGGGTCGATCCCCGCGGGTGCGGGGGAGACAGGTACATGCTTTGGAGACGATCATGCAGACGGGGTCGATCCCCGCGGGTGCGGGGGAGACCTGTCGCGCCTGCCTCCGAATGCTCACGCATGGGGTCGATCCCCGCGGGTGCGGGGGAGACGTTTCCTGACGTTTTCAAGCTGTCGGAAGGGCAGGTCGATCCCCGCGGGTGCGGGGGAGACCCGGTCGGCGACGACGCCTTCATCTGCGCCAGCGGTCGATCCCCGCGGGTGCGGGGGAGACATCGTAGGACCATTGTGGCCGCCCTTGATCTGGGGTCGATCCCCGCGGGTGCGGGGGAGACACGAACCCGAGCCTCCAAGAGTGGCTGATGGGGGGTCGATCCCCGCGGGTGCGGGGGAGACGCCCCAGCTGGGACACCAGCGTTGCCCGTACCGGGTCGATCCCCGCGGGTGCGGGGGAGACAGGTTCGAGGAGACAGCGGTCAGCGCTGTGCCGGGTCGATCCCCGCGGGTGCGGGGGAGACCCCGACCTGCCGACGGACCCGATCGACGTGATGGGTCGATCCCCGCGGGTGCGGGGGAGACCTGCACCAGCGCGACTTGCGCGGCTACAGCTAGGGTCGATCCCCGCGGGTGCGGGGGAGACGGGCTTACGCGCCGCCGGGCTGCTGAGGCGTCGGGTCGATCCCCGCGGGTGCGGGGGAGACGCGAACCCGAAACTTGGGATGCAGTTTGAACAGGGTCGATCCCCGCGGGTGCGGGGGAGACCAGAACGCCATCCGCAACGCGCTGGCGGGCAAGGGTCGATCCCCGCGGGTGCGGGGGAGACGCTTGGCCTGGCGGATATTGAGAATGGACATTGGGTCGATCCCCGCGGGTGCGGGGGAGACAAACGATCTGTTCGGGGCCGGTGATCGGGCGAAGGTCGATCCCCGCGGGTGCGGGGGAGACGAGCCATCGCCTACATAACCCGACGAGGTGAAAGGTCGATCCCCGCGGGTGCGGGGGAGACGGGGTCTTTTCGTACGCGATGATGCGACCGGTGGGTCGATCCCCGCGGGTGCGGGGGAGACGTACGCCGCCGTCGTCGTTGGCAGCGGTGCCGGGGTCGATCCCCGCGGGTGCGGGGGAGACTGCCCTTGTTGCGGTGATCGCTGGTCAATCTGGGGTCGATCCCCGCGGGTGCGGGGGAGACGATGACCTGCGCGAAGTCGATCAGTTCGTCCCGGGTCGATCCCCGCGGGTGCGGGGGAGACATGCGGTCGAGCAGTACAATCCGACGCACATCGGGTCGATCCCCGCGGGTGCGGGGGAGACTCTGCCGGTCAACTGCCTCGTTTCGTTCACAATGTCAAAGATCGCCTGTCGCGCACCCTTCAGAACCTTACCCCGGCGGTTCGGGGATCTGGCGTCCCGACAATGCGCGGCGGACCAGGAGGATGCCGTCATGTGCGACCACGTCCTTGGGCGGTTCGCCAAGGACCGACAGGCCGAGACCACCCGCCGATGCCGGTTCGGCCCAGCACATGACGATGCTGCCTCGGCGCAGGCGGGTGTGCCATTCCTCGACGACGGTCCAGATGCGGCCGCGCACGCCGGCACTCATGCGGGGCTGGGCGTAGACGCCGGGGGCGAGTTCGAGCATCGCTGAGCCGAGGAAGCCGCGATAGCGGTCCTCGACGTCGCGGGTGATGACGACGGTCAGCGGCACGGCGTCAGCCGGGATCGGACGATAGCGGCGTGACGGCGGACGGGCCGGGCGGCTCCGTCGCGCTGGCCGGCATCAACAATGCCTTGATGCGGTCGATCATGCCGGGGATCACGCTGCGCTGGCGGAAGAGCAGGGCGGCGCGTTTGCGGACCAGCCGTTCGATCGGCGCCGCCCCCCGTGCCCGCGCTTCGCGCACCGCGCCGAAGGCGATGTCGAGCAGCACGTCGTGGCGATACAGATCGCCGATATCGAGCACGAAGCTCTGCCCCGAATCCTCGTGGACGAATCCCAGTTGCGGGATCGCGCCGGTCGCGGCGACGGCGACCGCGGCGGCGGCGGTCATCGCCGATCCGGCATGGTTGATCGCCTGGTTGGCGAGGTCGCCGGCCTCCGGGTTTTCGCGGTCGTAGCGGCGACCGTTCCACACGATGCCGTGGCGTTCGGCGGCAAGGACATAGGCGCGCTTGATCCGCGCGCCCTCCTGTCCGCGTAGCACGGCGATGTCACGGGTCCGAACGATCTCGCCGAAGCGCATCGCGTACATGGCGCGTGCGGTTTCCATCCTCAGCTTCGGATCTGCCCAGCGGCGGACCTGCGCGCGGGCCAGCGCCGAACTGTCGGGCATGAGCGGCGGCGCGGTGTAGAAGCGCACCGCCCCGTCGCCGATCGCCGCCAAGGCGCAGCCATGGCGGGCGAGCAGGCGCAGCGCGTCATGGGTAACGCTCGACCCTGGCCCCAGCAACACGATCGAGATGGCATGATACGGAATCTGGTAATCGCCCGCGCCCAGCGCCCCGCCGCCCGCCGTCACGAACCGCAGGCAGCCATCCTCTACCTCCAGCCGTCCGCGATCCAGCCATACCAGCCCCTGCCGGTCGGCATGGGGAATCCGAGCCTTTTCAAGGCCGAGGCGGCCGGACAGCATCTACCGGGCCCGGGTCGGCGGGGCGAGCAGCAACATGCCATAGCCGAAGCCGGAATGCCGCCCGATCCCCTTGGCCAGCAACCCGGCAAAGGCCGCCGGATCGGCGATGGTCAGCGTTCCGCCGATCAGCGCGTCCGGCCCCTCGACCCGGTGGGTGCGGCGTCCTTCGCTGCGGTGCGTATTGCGCAAGGCGCGCGTGCGGCGGAACAGCCGGAGGTCGGCATGGTCCAGCGTCGCGGTACCGGCGAGGCGCGTTGTCAGCCAGTCGATATAGACCGCCGCCCGGTCGACGGTGTCGGGGTCGCCGCCCGCCCGTTCGATCCGTTCGCGCGCGGCGACATGGGCGTCGATCTCGCCCGCGTTGCGCTGCCATGCGTCCGATCGGCCGGCACGTTCTGCGCGAACCGTCTTGCCGAACCGTACGACCGGGCGCACCCGCACTTCGAAGCCGTAGCGCGCGCCTTCCCGCCAGGTCCCGGGCATCGGCTGTAGCTGCGGCTCACCGTCGAACACCGCCTGGATATCGGTATCGGCCGTTGGCAGTGCTGCGGCGTCGTCGAACGCAGTGCGATCCCGAACATAGCCCAGCAGATGCGGCCCCTTCCCATGGTCGGGCAGGAACCGGAACGGGCGCGGCGCGGCATCCCCGAACCGTGCGAGGAGCGCCGCATGCAGCGCATAGCCGAGATCCTCGTCGCTCAGCCGCCGCGCCACTGCGAACGCCGCCAGCGCACGGACATCAATGCCGGTACGGGCGAGGTACAGGGTCATGGCATGAACCCCGGCCAGTCGAACCGACCAACCATCACCCGACGCAGTCCGGCATGAACCCCGGCGGGCCAGTGGCGTTCGTCGGTCAGTTCCTCGGTCTGCGCATCCTGTGCAACGACGCCGCCGGTCGGTTCGCCGAACGGCCATTGCGCGCGGATTGCGGCGGGGTGGCGAAGCTCGATCTTCGCGAACCCCAGCGCCAGCGCGTCAGGAATGGTATCGGCCTCCACCTCGCCCAGCAACAGCGGGCGCGACGGGAGGAACGGCTTGCGGCCGAGGAATAGCGGGCGTTCGGGGCGGCGCAGTGCCTCCGCCAACGCATCGAGATCGGGCGCGGCGTCCGCCGGTTCCAGCCGACAGGCGATCAGGACGCGGGCATCGGCGTCCATGTCGCGATATCGGATATGCGGCGATTTATAGGTGTCGGCACCGCCCGCGCGCCCCTCCACCCGGCCGCGCGTGGTCCAGCCGCGATCATTGGCACCAAGCTGGGCGGTCTGGAACTCGCGCTCGCGCCGCCCCTCGACCACCCGCGCCGATCCGATCACCATCCGCGCCTGCAACGCGGCATGGGCATCGACGTCGAAGCGTTCCCAGCCCAGCGCATTGGCGAACAGCCCGGCGACCATCGACTTCGACGGAAAATCGCGCACCACGCCATAGGCATCGACCAGATCACCGCCGAAGCTCATCAACGGCGCGTCGCAATCGAGCAGCAGATGTTTCACGCAGTCGCATCCCGTACGACCGATCCGGCCCATGCCGCCAGTTCGCGCAGGGGGCCGTTGGCGATGCCGGTCAGGGCAAGGTCGGGCATAGCGGTATGGCGGCGAGCTTCGCCGGTTTCGTAAAGAGTATCATAGTCGGTAAGGTGCTTTGCCATCGCCTGAGCCGTGCGTTGACCGAGCGAGCCTTCGGGATCGTGATCGGTCGTGACCGCGTCGCGAAAGGCGTTGGCCAGCGTACGCGGCTGGCGGTCGCCGGCCTCGATCAACACCAGTTCGGCGCGGCTATAGGGCGCTGTCGACCCCTTTTTCGCGCCGGGTGAGATTTCAGCGACGAGGTGGACGAGATGCTCGACCACTTGCGCGGCCAGCGTCCGGTCGTGGTCGCCGGTCCAGTCCTTGCGGTCGCAGCCGGTCAAGTTCGATACCAGCAAGGGCACGTCGACCACGACATAACCGTAATACAATCCGGAGGTTAGTTCGGTGTCGAATACGCCCGCGGCCCCGGCATCGTCACCTTGTTCCCGGTCGCTGAGGTCGTCGACGACGGTGAAATAATCGGTTTCGGCCTGCATCGCATGGACGGTGAAGGCATGGGCGACATGGATCGCCGCATCGCGATTGGCGCGGGTGTCACTGGTCACCATCCGCCCGAACAGCGCGGCCTCCAGCGATGCCGCCAGCAAATTCTGGTCGCGCAACTGGTTCAGATTATTCTTCTGTTCCTTGACCCAGATCTCGGCCGCCGCCTTCACCCCGGCTGCGCTGGCGCTTTCGGCGAGCAGGCGTTCGGCCTCGGACGCCAGCCATGCCAGTTCGGGGCGACCGAACAGCAACGCCTGCCGCTGCTGCTTGTCCTTGGCGTTCTTGCCATAGAATTTGGTGATGAACGCTTCCTCGACCGCATCCACCATGTCCTTGTCGAAACGGGCGCGCAGCGGGCCGGTGACCTCGCGCTCGATCGCCTGTTTCGAGCGGACGCCCTCGATACCGTTCCGTTTCGCCAGTTCGTGCAGCGCGCGGGGATCGTCGGCCATGCGCCAGTGGCGCTTCAGGCATTGCGACGATACGCGGGTGCGGGTGGCGGTGCCGAAGGGCAGGCGCTTGGCAAGGCCGGCATCGTCGCGGTTGAGCAAGGCACCCGGCCATGCCGCGAGGAAATGGATCTGGATGAATTTCGGCACGATGCCGTCGGTTGCGGTGGTCGTCATGCGAATCCCTTCAGTTCGATTTGGCCTGCGCGGCGTAATAATGCCGCGCCATGCGCAGCCGGGCGCTGTCCGATTTGACCGGATCGCCGCCCAGCAGGTGATAGATGTCCCACAGATTCACCGGCTGGCGCCCCCGCGACAGGATGCGGATGGCGAGCGCCAACTGATCGACCAGCGCCTCGCCACGGCTGGCGAGCAGGCGCAGCAGCCGCTTTTCGGAAAAACCAGCCTCGAACAAGGCAGCGCCGACCCCGCGTTTCTCGTCATGCGGATACAGCGCGGCCGTACCCGACAACAGTCCGGCGAAATGGCCGATCAGGCGCAGTCGGGTCCAGTCCTGCTCGATGCGCGATTGTGGTACCTTCGCACCGAGCAAAGCCTTGATCGCAACCGCATCGGCCGCGGGCGATTTCGTCAGTTCCATCCGACGCAATGCCGCGCGGTCGCCGCTCGACATGCCGTGCAGCTGGCGTGAGATCGACCGCATCCAGTCGTCGGGCGGTGTCGCCGTTGCCGGGGCTGCGCCCGTGGCGGCGGGGTTACTCGCCATATTCGGCCTCCTCGACCCATTTCTTCATCTCGTAATGGAGCAGCGATCCGGCGCGGGCGCGGGCCGGAATCCGGCGGACCTCGGTACCGGGCGCGGCTTCGGCGGCGACGGCGAAGGTGTCGGTCGCGATGTCGCGCAGCGTCGTCCGCCAGGCCATGCGGTGATTGTCGTCGGTCGCGGTGACCTCTGCCCAGAACGGTCCGTCGAAGAAGATGCCGTCGACCGTTTCGTTGAACCGGTTCATCCAGCGTTCGATCTTTTTCTTGGCGGAATCATCGTCCAGCCGCGCCTTGTCAGGCCCGCCCTGTACCAGTGAGATCAACGCGCGGCTGAGGCGGCGGCTGGCCTGAAATCCCTCTTCGGCGCGCTTGCCGGCGACCTCGCCGATTCGGTCGATCGGCAGCGGGCGGCCCTCCGCGTCGCGCAGCGCGCCGGGGGTGCGGATCGTGCGGCGGTGCAGTCCTTCGGTCTTGCCCTGTCCGCGCACCAGTGCGGCGGCGACGATCGCCAACCCTTCCCGGTCGTCGGCGGGATCGGCCTTGGCGAGGCGGGGGAGGGTGATCTTCGCCTTGTCGAGCAGCGTCGCCATCTGTCGATAGCCGAAGCCCGCGCCGCTGGGGGTGTGGCTCGTCGATCCGTCCGCCTTCATCGGTGCCCATGGGTCGAGCGTCGCACCCTTCAGTTCGGAAGCCGCGACGCGGGCGCATTTCGACCCGGCGGCCAGCGCTTCGATACTTCCGGCGCTGCGCCGCAACCGTACCCGGCGGCAAATTTCGACGTAGAGTTCGTCGAGCCCGTCATAGGCCAGCGACAGGGTGCCGTCCCACGGCGCGGTCCATAGCAGCATGGTGCCGGCCCGCCGGTCGGGTCGCGCGCGGGCATCGGCGACCAGCCGCGCGACGTCGCGCCGGAACGCCCGCGCCGCACCGCCAAGCGGCCGGATGCCGAGGCTCATGCGCGACGCGAAGCCGCCGTTCATGCGCGAGATGCCGTAATTGCCGGCACCCAGAAACCCTTCGGTCGTCTGCAACGTCACCAATGCGAACAGCCAGTCCTCCTCGCTGGCACCGATCATGCGCTCCTGTTTCAGGTCGTGATTCTTCGCGGTCACCAGCATGTCGAGCGCGTCGGGCGTGGGGATGCGGTTCTTGTACGCGGCGCGGTCGGTCGGGGCGACCGTCGGTGGCTGGAGCAGCGCCGGCTTCGACCAGTCGTCGACGACCAGTTCCCATGCCTCGGGCACGTCGGGGGTCATGCCCATCAGCAGGTCGCGCCATGTCGCCTCACCCGTCGGCAGCGTGTCGGAACCGGCATGGATCAACGCCATCGCCGCGACCTGTACCGTGAACGCATGCCATGGCTCGCGCTGGTGCGGGCGCAGTGCCGGAAAGCTCCACGCGTGCCCGTCCGCCAGCGCCGCGAAGGCCGCGAACAGTGAACCGCACTGCACCCGGCCGTCTTCGTCCTCCCAACCGATCATGCCGCCCTCCCGGCGCCGAACATGGCCGATGGGGCCGGGCAGTCAAGCGCACGCGGATAATTGCCGCCGCATCGGTTCCATTCCTGTAGCGGCAGTAGCCTGTGGGACGGCGGCATGGTCATGCGCCGAACAATGCCGCCGCATCGGTCAGCACCGTGGGCGCGGTCAGCGCGCGGTCGAGGTACAGGTTGCGCGCTTCGCAACTCGTTTCGGCAACCAGCAGGCAGCTATGGCAGGCCGCGCCGCTCAGCGCGCGTTCGTCGGCATGGGCGTCGGGATCATGTTCGGCACAGATCGGATCGCCGCTGCACAATGCCAGCCGGTCGAGCGCGCGCTCGGCGATCGCCCCCAGACGCGGCAACACCGCGACCAGCCCGCCCAGCGTCCCCTGCGTACCGGTCGAGGCGGTGTAGAGCAGCAGGCCGAAGCGTTCGCCGTCTTCGTCAACGATCGCATACAGCCGTTCCTTCAGCGCGGTCGCGGGATAGCCGCAGTCGAGGGCGATCTCGGTCATCAGCGCGTGGCTGAAACCGTGCATCGCGTAATAGGCGAGGCCGGGAAAGCGCAGCTTGTCGCCATAGGCCTGACCGCTGCGCCAGCGGTCCCATCCGCTCAGCAACGCTTCGCCCCGCGCCGCCACCGCCGGGAGGGCCAGCCACGAACGGATCGCCTGTGGATCGAAGCGCAGGAAGATGCCTTCCCCCAGTTGCTCGACGGCGGGCAGCCATTCGAGATCGACGGCCAGCGCCGCGCCCTCGACCGCGATATAGAGTTCCTCCAGATCGCCGTCGATCGCGGTCGGCGCGGCTTCGAACCGGGTGAAGCCGTACAGGCAGGCGACCTCGCGCAGCCGGTGGACCGTGACCGCCGTGGCGATCGGTGACAGGCGCGGCCGATCGCCGTCCCATTCGGCGCGGGTCAGGGTGCGGGCGAACAGCCGGGCGTCGGGGGTGTCGCTGCCGATGGCGGGCAGGCCGGAGGCGAGCAGGTCGAATTCGGCGACCTTGGGGGCTTTGGCCAGGGTCTGATGGCCGGTGCTGCGCAGTTGCGCGACACGGGCGACGATGTCGGCATCGCTCCATCCGGCCAGCGCCGCGCGCAACGCCGGGTTGGCGCGGCGGGCGATCGCGATCTCCGCTTCGGTCGTTACCCAGTCGATCGCGTCCATATGCGCCTCGACCAGTCGGGTCAGTTCGTCCTCGCCGGCGGGCAGCGAGATGACGGTCAGCACCTGCGGGAAATAGGCATTGGTCGCGGTACGGGTCAGGAAGCGCAGATTTTCGCCGCAGTCCGCGTCGTCGGTCGGCAGCCATGGCCGACGACCCCGGCATTTGCCGAACCGGCCATCGGCCTGTGCATCGCGCAGCGACAGCGCCGCACCGCATCCGCAGACGATCCGGGTCGAGGCGGGATCGCCCGACGTCCCGCGCTCCTCCAGCCAGAGCGGTTGGACGCAGCGCCCGGGCAGGTCGACATGCACGGCATAGGCCCAGTCGATGTCCTGCAAATGCCCCTTGTGACAGCCAGCGACGAAGCGGATCGGCGTCACGGCCAGACGGCGCCCGTCATCGTCGATCAGCTCGGCCCGGCCGCGCGGGTTCAGGTCGCGCCAGCGGACCAGCCGGCGGCGGCGGACGTCGCCCGCGTCCTCGGCATCGCGGGCGACGAACCATGCGGGGAAAATGCGCGCCTCGATGCCCGGCGGTTCGCCGGGGCCAGTGCGATTCTCGTCATGCGCCGGCGGGGTGCGCAAGCTCAGGCGGACGCCATCGGCCAGCCGCCCGTTGCCGCGCAGCAGCGCCTCCAGCACTGCCGCCGCGCGCGGTTCGTGGATCGGACGCCAACTGCCGCGTTCGCGCATATGCCACAGGTCGAGGCCGCCGATGACCACCGACCGTGTCGGCAGGTCGACCATCGCGCCGGGACCGAAGCCCAGCACCAGTTGCGACTGGCGCAGCGTCACGGGTTTGCCGGTCATGCCATGTCTCCTGCGCCGCTCACCCGTTCGCCGGTCGGTCCGCGCGGCCGGACCAGCACCGCCGGTTCGACGTCGCGCATGCTCCATCCGGCCTGAAACCGCCGGTGTGCGGGCGACAGGTTGCCGAGCACGGGGTCGAGCGGAGGATGGAGCAGGCGTTGCGGGCGATCCTCGTAGCTGAACCTTCCGCCCGCGCCGGTCTGTTCGCCGGCGATCGCGATCCAGTCGTCGAGCAGCCCCTCGATCGTCACCCCCAGCCGGTCGCGGCCGCCATCGATTCCGGCGGGCGCGCGATCCACCAGATGCGCGACCACCGCCGCACGGGTGGCGGGTGCGCTCGCCAGCGCCGCGACTGCGTCGGAGGGTGTCAGCGCCGGATCGAGATGGCGGGCGATCGCCACCACCACCGCCGCCAGCGACCGGTCCAGCGCGCGCGCCGACCATGGCGTGACGCTGGTCGCCTCGACCGCGCGATAGAAGGTGTCGTGGAAATGGCTGAATTGTTCGAAATGCATGCGGTCGCGCGGGCGGTGGATGTTCAACACCGCCACGACCAGTCCGGGACGCGCCGGATTGCGGCCGACGCGGCTGGTCGCCTGGATATATTCCGCCGCGGTCTTGGGCTGGCCCTGCACCAGCATCAGTCCCAGCCGGTCGATGTCGAGACCGACCGAGATCATGTTGGTCGCCAGCGCCACATCGACCGGGTCCGGCCCGTCGAAGCCGGTTTCCAGCCGCCGTTTGGCCGCCGCGACCTGATCGGTCGACACGCGCGAGGTCAGTTCGACCGGTTCGCCCAGCAGCCGGTCGCCGAACGGCCGGTCGACCGGCTCGATCCGCCGTCGCTGCGTGCCATAGCCAGCCAGCCGGTTCGCGACCTCGTCCTCGACGATGCGACGCGCACCGCCCAGTTCGCGCAGCGCGTTGAAATAGCACAGCGCCGTGCGATAGGCATCGGCGTCGCCGCCGTCATCGGCCAAGCCCTGCGCCGCGCCGAGCAGGGTCACCAGCGCCTGGAGGAACACCAGCTTCGGCCCGCGCCCGGCGGCGGCGATGCCGACATACCAGCGCGCCGGATCGGTCGCGCTTTCGCGACAGGTGCGCGCGAAGAAACTGTCGCGGCGATTGATGCCGGGCGGGGGAAAGATGCGCGTTTCGCCGCGGTCGAACAGCGCGCGGATCTGGTCGCCGGCGCGGCGGACGGTGGCGGTCGACGCGATGATCTTCGGCCGGACCCGCTGTCCGTCGACGCTACGGCTGGCGAGGCGGTCGATCGCGGCTTCGTACAGACCAGCGACGGTGCCGAGCGGGCCGGAGATCAGATGCAGTTCGTCCTGCACGATCAGGTCGGGCGGGTCGAGCCGATGGCCGCCGTCCAGCGCGCGACCCCGGCCGGGTTCGGCCGCACCGTAAAAGCCGCTGTCGTCGGCACGGTCGACATGGCCGAAAAACGCCCCCGCCGCCCCGATCCATGGCAGCGCCGCGAATTTGTCGACGGTCGCGATCAGGAACGCGGGCAGGCGGCGATAGATCGCTTCGTCGACCGTCACCACCGGCAACGCCCGGTCGCCGGTGAAGGGGCAGGCCAGGTTGACGCAGCGCAGTTCGAGATTGGTCGGCGCATCGGCATGGGGCACGCAGCGGAAGCTTTGCGGGGTGAAGGCAGTGCCGCACCACGGACATGCCTTGATTGGGGCGGGCGCGCGGCTGTCGCGGCCGCTGGTATAGGCGCGGACGCGGCGGACGGCGGTGCCCTCGATTTTGTCGCCCTTGCGCCCCAGCCGGTTGGGGCTGGCGTCGGAGCCGACCCACAACCCGATCTCGATCGGCCAGTTGCCGAGCAGCGGACGGCCGCCGCCGTCGCGGTATTCGGCCCCGGTGCGCAGCAGTTCGAGCGCGCAGACCAGCCCCGCCGCCCGGCCCAGCTGGTCGAGCGTCAACAGCCGCAGCGTATAGCGCATGATGACCGATACGCCCGCGCCGAGCAGCCCGTCCCCCGACAGGCGACGCAGCGCGATGGTGAAGGCGGCAAGGCCCAGATACGCTTCGGTCTTGCCGCCGCCGGTCGGGAAGAACAGCAGGTCGGCGATCTCGCGGTCGGCATGGCGGCGGTCGGCCATGCCGGACAGGTTGAGCAGAAGGAAGGCGAGCTGGAACGGGCGCCATGCCGGGCGAACGTCGCCCGGCCGACGGGCGCGGGTCGCGTCGGCGACGGCGCGGTTGGCGATCTCGAACGCCTGTCGCACGCGCGCATCGGTCGCCAGCAGGTCGATGCCGGCGGCGATCCGGCCGCGCGCTTCGTGTTGCGCGGCGATCAGCGCGGCGGCGGTGCGGGCCCGTTGCGGTGCCCCGGTGATATCGGTGGTGGCAGCGGCGGCGTGCTGGCCCTCCGTCCAGCCGGCATAGGCGGCAGGCAGCGGTTGCAGCGCCGCCTGCAACGCCGCACCGTCGCCGCGTGCCAGTTCGGCGAGCCGGTCCATGCCGAACGGCACCGCATCGACCCCGGCGGCGACCGTGCGTTCCACCGAGGCCAGTGGCATATGGGTCGTGTGGACCTGGCGGACCGTGCCGTCGTCGTCCACGCAGTGTGCCGCCGCGCAGCCGAGCCCGGCGGCATAGGCGGCGCTGTCGCGATAATGGAGGTCGGCGAGCTGGTCGTCCCAATCGTTGCGGGCGATCCGCGACAGGTCGTGCTGCGCGACGAACCCCGCTTCGCAGCGGAGCGTCAGGCGGACCTGATAGGCATAGGCAAGGTCGCGATAGCGCGACGGCGGTTCGAGCCGTTTGTTGACCAGGAACACCGTCACGACCTGTACCGCGCGCGTCGTGCCATCGGGCAGTGTCAGCGCGAACGGTCGCGCCCGCACCGCCAGTTCCAGCGCGCCGCCGGGCCGGGCGGTCGCGGCGGTGCCGGGCAGGGGATGGTGGGCGATGCCGTGGTCGACCGATGGCAGGGGGAGTGCGATGCCATGGCTGCACGGCACCCGCCGCCAGCCGATCGGCTGGCCATGCGGTTCGCCGCCGCTGTCGAGCATATCGGGCGGCAGCGGCGGTTCGGGGACATAATCGCCCCAGTCGACGGTGACATCGATCGTGCGAACAGCGGCATCGACCATGGTCGACAGGCCGATACTGCTCGGCAGGTAGCGGCGACGCGTGGGTGGCGGATCGGGTTCGTCATGATCGCCCGCCGCCCCGCCGGCGCCGAATCCGGCATCGTCGAACAGATAGCGCTCGACATCGTCGGGTTCGGCATCGGCGGGAATTTCCGGCGCCACGGTCAATTCGCCCGAAGGCGCGATGTATCCCGCCAGATACCAGCGCGACGGGTTTTCACCGGGCGGCAGCCGTTCGGCGGCAAGGTTGGCATCGTCGCGTTCGCACGGGCCGATCAGATTGCGTCGCAGCCGCCGGACCAGTTCGGCGCGCACCCCGTCGGCATTCACAGCAGTCGCTCCATCGCCGCGCGTTCCTCGTTCAGTCGCAACAGTCGCCCCAGCACCGCGTCGCGAAACGGCGCGGGCCAGAACAGGCGGTCGTGGTACCGGTGGTCGTCCTCGCGATCGGTATCGAGCGGGACCGGTGCCGCTTCGGCGGCGAGATCGTCCCAGCCATAGGCGGCAAGGACCGCACGATCCAACGCCGCGTGCAGGTTGCGCAACGTCGCGATGTCGGGCGCGGTGTCGGCGGCGCGGTGGAACCGGTTGTAGGTCGGCGTCAGCCCCTCGCCACGCGCGACCATCATCGCCGCGCGGTGATCGTGACAGGCTTGCCCGACTGCTTCGAGCGCGGTGTCGGCGGCGTGGTCCGGGGGCAGCGGAAAGGTGTCGAAGCAGTCGGACGGGGTGTAGCGCAGCCGGTCTTCGAGCGTCGACGCGAAGAACCGGGTCCAGACTTCGTGAACGCGCGACTGCAGGACTGCGAACGAGGCGAAGGAGGGCAGGGCGAAGACCGCGAGGGTGTTGCCGAACAAACCACCCGTCGGCACGCGTGCCAGCGCCCAGTGCGGCGTGGCGGCGCAACTGGTGACCAGTACGAACGGCAGCCCGTGGATGGCTGCGTACAGGCCGGGCCGCGCCTCTTCGAACAGCCACCAGTGATCGCGGGTCCGCGGGCGCGACACCGTGTCGCGATAGGGTTTCACGACGTCCCGCACCAAAGCGACCAACGCGGGGTAGCGTTCGGTCGCCTGTGCCAGCGACAGGCCGGTCAGGTCGATCGCGTATCGGAAGGGCAGGTGCAACGGGTCGTTATAGACCTCTTCACCGCCGAGGAACGGCCGAACGGCTTGCCGCGCGTCCGGATGCGCCCGGAGCAATCGATCCATCGCCCCGAGCGTGTTGTCGGTGCTGGCCGGCTTGTCGTCGCGGAACAGGAAGCCGGCGCCATAGACCTTGCTGCCCTCGAACACCTTGCCCGCGTTGGCGCGCAACGACGCCGGCGACCCATCCAGATCACCCTCCATCAGATACGCCGAGATCCGCCGCACCGGTCGTCCGTCGAGCATCGGCGGACCGTCATCGTGCCCGCCGCGCCGGACGAAGACCTGCGCGACCACCACCGCCGCCTCACCCTCCCAGACATGGCGGCTGACGGCGCGGTAGATGACGCCGCCGTCGTGCAGGATCCGGGTCAGGCCGGTCTCGCGCGTATCGCCCTGCCGGATGGTGTTGGTCGCGATCAGCCCGAAGCTGCCGCCGGTGCGCAGCAGTCCGAACGCGCGGCGGAAGAAATGCGCCGACAGGTCGGCATTGCCATGCGCCCCGGCATGCAGCGTCTTGAGCCAGTCGGGATAGGCGGCGGCATGGCCGGCGGCGATGGTGTTCTTGCCGGCAAAGGGCGGATTGCCGATGATCGCGTCGAACCCCGGATCGGGGCGGGCGAACACATCCTCGAACGCCAGTTCCCAATGGAAGCTGGTGATGCCGATCGGTGACGCGCGCAATGCCGCCTGCCATTCAACGAGTTGTGCCCAGCTGGCCGCGCCGGGGGACAGCACGCATTGCTGCACCTCGGCCAGCCGCGCATCGCGGTCGCGTGCGCCGGTCCCGGTAAAGAACGACCACAGGACCGCATCGGCGACCAGTTGCGCGCGTTCGAGCGCGATGGTCGCGGCAAGGTGGCGACGTTCCTGCGCGGCATAGGGCGCGATTTCAGCCTCGCTGCGCATCAGGCGGCGCAATTCGGCGGCGGCGTCGATCCCGTCGCGCACGATCGCCTCGACGAAGCTGTGCTGCCCCGACACCTTGTTCCACGTCACCGCGACGATCTTGGGATTGGGCAGGCCGACCAGACTGTCGCCAGCGCGCAGCACTGCGTCGAGAAAGGTGAATTCATGCGCGCTCGCCAGCGTTTCCAGCCATAGCGACAGCTTGGCGAGATCGATCGCGAGCGGGTTGCGATCGACGCCGCGCAGGCAATGCTGCGCGACCAGCCGCTTGGCGTGGAGCAGTTCGTCCTCGTCGGTCGGGATCGTCGGGCGCTGCGCCGGCCAGCGGCTCCATGCCGCGACCAGCCGTTCGCCCAGTTGCCGGCATGCCTCGACCAGAAACGCGCCCGATCCGGCGGCGGGATCGCAGACCTTCAGGTCGAGGATGTCGGCCGGGCCGGCATCGGGTCCGATCCGGGCGAAAGCGGGGGCGAGCGCGTGGGCGACGATCGGGCGCGTCAGCGCGGCGGGGGTGTAATGGCTGCCGGTGCGGCGGCGTTCGTCGGTCGGTTGCAGGATCGGCGTTCCCGCCACGACCGGTTGCCCGCGCGGGCAGGCGCGACGGTCGACGATGGGGGAAAGGGCGGTGGCGAAGGGCATCGGCATCGGCCGCCGATCGGATCGCACGGGCGACGGGGGGCGCGAAACTCCCGCGTCCGGTCATGGTCTTCAGCCGCTTTTCGCGCTCGCTGCCGGAAACGCCCGCCAATGCATCGAGATCGACCCATACCGGCACGCGGTTGCCCTTGCCCGCGCGGATCGCCAGCGCTGTGCCACTCGCGCGCTCGACGGTAAAGCCCATCACCGTTTCGTACACCGATCCGATCTGTTCGACGCTGAGCGAGCGATAGGCGACGCGCTCGCCGCCCAGCATCAGCAGTCCGTCGAGCACGCGCAGCACACAGCCGTCGCCGACCGGCAGCACCGTTTCCGGATCGCCCGGCGCGTTGCGGCCGAGCAGGAAGGGAAAGGCCGCCTCGCTGAACAGCTTGCCGCCGCGCGCCTGCATGAATCCCGACGGATGGCCGCGATCGACCAGCCGGAACAGCGCGATCAGCCGCCCCCACGCACCGCGCCGGTCGTCGATCGTGTCGGGATAGAGCGCGGCATCCTCGCGCAGTCGCAGGTGCAGCGCGCCCAGCGCATAGCCCTGTTCATACAGTGCCGCCGCCGCGCCGCCGGGGGCCGACGGCATCAGCGCGCGATCCTCGGCATAGAGGATGAAGATCAGCCGCAGCAGCACCGTCAGCAGCGCTTCGTAGAGATGTTGCGGGCGGTCGCCGGCCAGCGCGCGGACCCGCTCGGGCGCGGCGGCGTCGAGACCGCGCAGCAGTTCGTGCAGGCTGGCCAGCACCTGCCCGGCGAGCCGCGCCGACACATCGGCCTGTGCGGCGCGGCTTTCGGCGAGGAGCGCGGGCAGGCGGTGCGAGGGCGGTCCGGTGAACAGCGCATGGGCGTCGAGCAACAGTTTCAGCCCGGCGAGCATCGCCCGCCCGCCGACGCTCCCCAGCGCGTCGAGCGGCCAGCTCATATGCCCCGACACCTCGCCGCGCGGCGCGACCACCAGCCGCAGGACGCGTTCGGTCGGGGCATCGTGCCGCCCCGTCTCGCGCAGGCCGATCAGCACGCCGGCCAGAATGCCGGTTTCGCGTAGCAGCCGTTCGAAGCGCTGTTGCGCGGTCGCTTCCCACCCGTCGAGCGTGGCGCGCCGGTCGAGGATCACGTCCTCGATCCGCACCAGCAATTGCGGCGCGCCGTCGGCGGTCAGCACGACGCCATGCGGTTCGAGCAGCGTGTCCTGTTCGGGAAAGGCGATGCGCAGCGTGTCGGGGATCGCCGGTCCGCCGGGTACGCCCGCCACCCGGTCGGCGGGCCAGCCGAGGATGTCGTGGAACAAGCGCCACGGATCGGCGTCCGCCAGCGCCTCAACCACTGCCGTGGAATCGCGGGCGTGCTGCGGTGCCGGCCATGCCCCGATGCGGGCAAGCGCGGCGGGGGCGACGACCAGCCCGACCGGCTGGAGATAGCCGATCCAATCGTGCAGCCCATGGGCATCGGCCCGGCTCATGCGGCGGGCCAGAGATAGACGAGACCGATCGGTTCGACGCGGGTGGCATGGATCGTCGCGGCACCGCGCAGTCGATCGGGCTCGCGCACGCGCTCCTCGGCGAGCCGGGCGGTGGCGCGTTCCCAAGAGCGGCGGTCGGCGGCGCGCTGTCGTGCCTCGGCCGGGTCGAGCAGCAACGTCAACTGCGCGTCGTCGGTGCCGCGTTCGCGTCCGATGCGGGCGAGCCGCGCGTCGAGCAGCGTCTCCAGCCCGCGCGCTTCCGCCGCCGCGCGCCGGGCGAGTTCGGTGGCGACCCGCTCGTGACGCGCCGCCGCCCGCGCCAGCAGCACCGGACGCAGCCCGGCGATGTCGCGGGCCGATCGTGCGGTCGCGTGGGTCGCGATGGCGGGGTCGGCATCCTCGGCGGTCTTCAGCGCGGCGATCAGGTCGTCAAGGACCCGTCCCTCCGCCTCGCGCCCCTCGGCCAGTATCCGCAACGGGCCATCGTCGCGCCACTCGGCGGCGACGCTCAGCACTTCCTCGTGCAGTCGCGCCGCCTTTTCCCCGTAGAGCGCCAGCCGGCCGATCAGGATCACGCGGGGTGCCGATGCGGCCGGCGTGCGGATCACACAGGCGCGCTCCAGCCCCTGCCGGAACCCCGCCGACAGGAACTGGCTAAGCAGGCGGCGGACGAGGCGGTGTTCGAGATGCAGTTGTACAACGTCGCCGGCATCGCGACCGTCGGGCAGGATCGCCGGCGCGAAGCTGACGCGCCGGACCCCGGCATCGGCGCGCCAGTCGCCGGGGCGTTCGCCGGGCCGGGCCGGGCGGGCGCGCAGCTCGTCGAGCAGGGGTGCCCAGCTGGCATCCTGCGCCATCCGCCCCTCGTCGAGCGCGAACACCGGCGTGGTGCCGATCGTTGCCGGGCGGTGCCAGCCGCCGCCCGACCGTGCCAGCGCCAGCCCGACCACCGACTGCAATTCGTCCGGATCGATGCCGACCCGCTCGCGCGCCTTGTCCAGTGCGGCGGCAAGGTCCGCCTGTTCGCGCCGCAGCCGTGCCAGCCGTGCATCGGCCCCGTCGTCCAGATCACGCACCGCCGCGCGCACGCGGTCGTCGGCCTCGGCATCGCGAATGCGTCCGGCCAGCGTCGCCGCCGCCGCGCGGTCGATGCCGCCGCCCGCCAGCCGGTCGGCGATCCGGTCGCCCAGTACCTGTCCGGCCGATCCCAGCTGCCGCCGGATCAATTCGGTCTTGCGCACCAGTGCGTCGAGCACAACGTCCTCGGGCCGCTGTGCATAGACGAAATAGCGGCAGGTGACGGTGGCGCTTGGTTGCAGCTTGCGGTCGATCCGCCCGTTGCGCTGTTCCAGCCGCGACGGGTTCCATGGCAGGTCGACATGGATCAGGTCGTGGCACTGCGTCTGCAGGTTGATGCCCTCGCGCGCGGCGTCGGTGCAGATCAGGATGCGCAGCGGATCGTCGGGATCGTTGAAGGCACGCTTCACCGCCTCACGCCGTTCGGTCGAGGTGACGCCGGTAAAGCTGTCGATCCGCCGCGCCTCGAGCGCATCGGTCGGGTCGAGCAGTACCGACAACTGCCGCTGCAACCAGCGGCGCGTATCCTCATATTCGGTGAACAGGATCAGCCGCCGGTCGCGCCACCGCCCGTCGTCGTCGAGCAGGTGCGACCGTGCCCAGTCGATAATCCACCGCACCCGCGCATCGGGGCCACCGCGCGCGGCGTCGGCGATGGCCAGCATCGCCAGCGCATGGTCGCGCTCGGCGGCGAGCGGGCCGGCCTCCACCGCGATCGCTGCCTCGCGCTCAGCGAGCAGGTCGAGTGCGGCGGCTTCGTCCTCGGCGCGCTCGGGCGCGTCGACCGCCTCGACCATTGCCCGGTCGAGCCCGTCGAGATGCACCCGCAACGTGCGCGCAAAGGCCGGGATGGAGGACAGCAACCGCTGCTGCAACCCGACGAAACCCAGCCGCGCCCGCGCCGCCTGTACGCCGGGCAGCGTCGCAATCCGCGCCTCGCGCAAGGCGCGATATTCGGCCAGCATTGCCGCCAGCACCAGTTCGGGCGCATCGGCGGGCAGGTCGCGCAAGCCGACCGGTTCGACCACCCGCTGCGGAAACGCCTCTCCCAGCGCGCGCAGGTCGCTTTTCAGCCGGCGCACCATCACCGGTTCGAGATCGGCGGGCCGCACCGGCACCCCGCGGGTGAAACGCTGCGGATCGAGCAGTTCGAGCAGCGTCGCGAAACTGTTGGGATGGCCGTTATGCGGCGTCGCCGACAGGAACAGCCGGTGTTCGAACCGGTCGGACAGGTCGCGCAACGACCGGGTGAACTGGCTTTCGATCGCATAGCGTCCGCCGCCCGCCGGTGCCGCATGATGCGCTTCGTCGAGGATCAGCAGCGAGCGCGCGCGAAACCCGCCGAGCAGGTCGCGCAGCCCGGCGACATAGGCTTCCTCCCCCAGCAACCGGTGCGACAGGATGAACCGCGACCCCGCCGCCCACGGGTTGGCACCGTAGCCGCGCCGCCGCCGCAGCGCCTCCAGATGCGCAGCGTCGACGATCTCGAACGCCAGCCCGAATTTGGTCTGCAACTCGTCGCGCCATTGCAGCGTCATCGCCGCCGGCGCCAGCACCACCGTATAGTCGACCCGCCGCCGCAGCAGCATCTCGCGCAGCACCAGCCCGGCCTCGACCGTCTTGCCGAGGCCGACATCGTCGGCGATCAGCAGGTTCACGCGCGGCAGGCGCAGCGCCTTGCGCAACGGCAGCAACTGATAGGGATCGAGGCGGATGCCGGCGCGGAACGGGGCCTGGAACAGGTCGCGCTCGGCGGCGGTCGCGGTGCGCCAGCGGACCGTGCGCAGATAGGCGGAAAAGCTCGCCGCATCGCCGCCGCCACGGGTCAGCGCGTCCCATGCCTCTTCGTCGTGCAGGCGTGCATCGACCTCGGCGCTCCACAGGATGCGCGCTTCCTCGCCGCTGGCATCGTCGTCGATACAGGCGAGCAGATGACCGTCGAGCGGCCCGTCGGGTTCGGCTTCGACCATCCACAGCCGCCCGCGTAGCGACACGAACTGGCCGACCCCCGGCGGTCCGGCGCGCGGGCGTCCGCGGCCGGTGGATTGCGTGTCGGCCATGCGGAGCGCCCCCTTTCCTGCCGCCAAGACTGCGGGCTGACGGGCGCGCTGCCAACGAAAGTTGCATCCGCTTTGCTGGCGGCTTCTATCCGTTTCGGATCATTTGGGGTCGGGCTATCGAGCGACTAGGGTGCAGTATGGGCGGGGGCAGGGAGCGGCGATGGTCTGGGCGAAGCTGAAGAAGGATGCCGAAGGCCGGGTGGCTGCGGCGCTGCCGCTGGTCGATCATTGCCTCGACGTGGGTGCGGCGATGGCGGCGGTGTTGCCGGCATGGACCCCGGCGCTGACGGCGGCGGCGGGACGGTCGCTCACCGATCAGGATATCGCGCGGCTGGTGGCGCTGGCGGCGCTGCACGATCTGGGCAAGGCCAATCGCGGGTTTCAGGCGCGGATCGACCCGAAGGCGGATCAGCGGATTGGCCATACCAAGCCGGTCGCGGCGCTGCTGTTGCAGTCGAAGCTGCGGCGGCATCCGGCGGCGGTCGCGATTGATTCGATCCGAATCGACTGGGGCGCGGAACAGCATTTCGCGGCGGTTATGGCGCATCATGGCAAGCCGCTGGCGGTGTTCCGTGACGATCCAAAGTTCGATGACTGGACGGGATACACGAAGCACTGGATGCCCGGTCCTGACGGTGACCCCGCCGCCGACGTCCTGCTACTGATCGACGCGGTGCGGGCGCGCTGGCCGCTGGCGTGGGGGGCGGGGGAGCGGCTGCCGTCCGCCCCGCGTTTCGTCGCGTTGTTCGCCGGGCTGGCGACGCTGGCCGACTGGCTGGGGTCGGATACGCAGCGCTTTCCGGTCGACGGGCCGCAGGGCGCGGAGCGGGTGACGGTACGGGCGGAAGCGGCGCTGGCGGCGGCCGAGGCGCGGGGGTTCCGCCCGCTCGATACCCCGCCGGGCGATTTCGTCGCCGCATTTGGCTATGCTCCGTTCGATTTCCAGCAGGCCGCCGCCGGCGATCTGGGACCGGTCGCGCTGATCGAGGCGGAGACGGGATCGGGCAAGACCGAGGCGGCGCTGTGGCGCTGGCTGGAATTGCGGCGGCAGGGGTTGGTCGACGGGTTGTTCTTCGCGCTGCCCACGCGGTCGGCAGCGGTGCAGTTGCAAGCGCGGGTCGATGCGATGCTCCGGCGCGTCTGGGGACCGGACGGCCCGCGCGCGGTGCTGGCGGTGCCGGGCTATCTGAAGGCCGGCGATGCGAGCGGGCAGGCGTTGCCGGGCTATGCGGTCCGCTGGGACGACGGGGCCAAGGGTGAGGAACGTTGGGCGGCGGAGCGCGCGAATCGCTTCCTCGCGGCGCGGGTCGCGGTGGGAACGATCGACCAGGCGCTGCTGGGGGCGCTGCCGGTCAAGCACGCGTTGTTCCGGTCGAGCGTGCTGGCGCGCAGCCTGCTGGTGGTCGACGAGGTCCATGCGTCGGACGCTTATATGACCGGGCTGCTCGACCGGTTGCTCGACCAGCATGGGGCGGCGGGCGGGCAGGCGTTGCTGTTGTCGGCGACGCTGGGCGCGGCGGCGCGGGCGAAGCTGTTGCGCCAGCCCTGCCCGTCGCCCGAAGCGGCGGAGGCGGTGCCCTATCCGGCGCTGTCGGGACGCGGGGTGCCGCCGCGTGCTGCCTGCGGAGCCACCGGGCGCGACAAGTGCGTGTCGATCCAGATGGCGCCGATTCTCGACGACGCGCAGGCGATCGCGATGCGGGCGGTCGAGGCGGCGCGCGCCGGGGCGGCGGTGCTGGTGGTGCGCAACAGCGTGGCCGGCGCGGTCGCCGTCGCGCAGGCGGTGGCGGCGATGGATCAGGCCCTTGCCTTTGCGGTAGCGGACGTGCCGACGGTCCATCACGGCCGGTTCGCCGCGCAGGACCGCCGGAAGCTGGACGATGCGGTGACGGCGGCGTTCGGGAAGGAGCGGACGGGCGGCGGCCGGGTGCTGGTGGGCACGCAGACGCTGGAACAGTCGCTCGACATCGATGCCGACCTGCTGATGACCGATTTGGCCCCGATCGACGTGCTGCTGCAACGCATCGGGCGGCTGCACCGCCATTCGGCGCGGGCGCGGGGCGGGTTCGTGGAGGCGCGCGCGATCGTGCTGCGGCCGGCGGATCGCGACCTGACGCCGCTGCTGAAAGGGCGGGCGCTGCACGGGCTGGGCGGGGGGAAGCGGGTGGCGCCCTATCCCGACCTGCTGCCGGTCGAGGCGACGCTGGCGCTGCTGGAGGCGATGCCGTCCATCGTCATCCCGCGCGACAACCGCCTGCTGGTCGAGCGCGCGCTGCATCCGGTGGTGCTCGATGCGCTGGCCGAGCGGCTGGGTACGGCATGGCGGAACCACCGTAGCGAACGCAGCGGCGGGGCGGCGGTCGATGCGCAGGCGGCGGGGCAGGTCGCGCTGGACCTGCGGCAGCGGTTCACCGAATTGCCGCCGTTCGACGGGGGAGAGGCGGTCGCCACGCGGCTGGGCGCGCGCGACCTGCTGGTCGACCTGCCCGAGCCGCTGGACGGGGCGTTCGGCGGGACGATCGACCGGATCGCGATCCCGGCGTGGATGGCGCAAGGAGCGAGTGGCGCAGAGGTCGAGCGGATCGATGGACGGCAGTTTGCGCTTGGCACGCACCGCTTCCGCTACGACCAATGGGGACTGGACCGCGCCTGAAGCAAAAACGGGGGGCGGGTATAACCGGCGACCATGGGCAGGTTGACGCGGCGTCCGGATCGCTTGAGGTTCGCGCTTTGTCACGACCGGAGCCGCCATGACCGCATCCGCCGCCGCTGCGGTTCCTTCCCCTCCGACGCTGCCGGGACGGCGGGCGATGCTGGTGTACGGGCTGCTCGGCTTTGCCGCCGGGTTGCCTTTCTACATGTTTTCGACGGTGCTGGTGCTGCGGTTGCAGGCGCATGGCGTCGCGCTGACCGTGCTGGGCTTTTTTGCGTGGGTACAGTTGCTGCCGACGCTGAAGTTCGTGTGGGCGCCGCTGCTCGACCGCTATGACGTGCCGGGGTTCGCGCGCTTCTGGGGCAAACGGCGCGGGTGGATCATGCTGGCGCAGCTGGGCATCGTCACCGCGATGGCGGCGATGGCGTGGACGTCGGACGATGCGTCGCTGCCGCTGACCGCGTTGTTCGCGGTGCTGCTCGCCTTCTGGACCACGACGCTGGAGGTGGCGGCGGATGCGTGGCGGATCGAGCTGTTCCCGACGCAGGACCAGCAGGGGCCGATCGTCGCCGCGAACCTGTGGGGATATCGCAGCGCGATGGTCGCGGCGGGCAGCGGGGCGCTGTTGCTGGCCGACCATGGCGGCTGGGCGTTGGCCTATCTGGCGATCGCGGTGGCGGCGTTCCTGCCGTTTCCGATGCTGGTGGCGATGCGGCCCGATGCGGCGCGCGGAGGCGGGCGGATGGTGGCGCTGGCGACCGGGTTGCTGGGCGGGGCGATGATTCTGAGCGTGGTCGCCGCGGTGACGGCGGCGGTCGGCTATGCCCTGTTGCAGGCGGCGGCATCGATCGGGATCGACGCCAGGAGCAACGTGACGCCATGGGTGCTGGGGCTGTGCATGGTGCCGTTCCTCGCCATGGCGGCGGCGGTGCCGTGGATCCGGACGCTGCCGGCCACGCACCGGGCGCGGACCTCGACCGCGATCGGGCCGTATGTCGATTTCTTCTGGCGGTATCAGACGGCGGCGATCGTGCTGATGGCGTTCGTGTCGCTGTACCGGATGGGCGACGTGCTGGCGCTGAACCTGTCCAAACCGATGATCAAGGGGCTGGGATATTCGCTCAGCCAGATCGGGCGCGCCGATGGCGTGGTGGCGTTGGTGGCGAGCATGGTCGGCGTTGGGCTGGGCGGCTGGATGGTGACGCGGCGGGCGATGGCATGGGCGCTGGCGGTCGGCGCGGTGGTGGCGGCGATCGGCAATTTCGGCTTCGTCTGGCTGGCGCACCAACAGGTCAGCGAGGCGATGCTGTATGTCGCGACCGGGCTGGACCAGTTCGGCAACGGGTTCGCGGGGGCGGTGTTCGTCGTCTACCTCTCGCTGCTGGTGAACCCGCGTTATCCGGGCGCGCAATATGCGTTCCTGACGGGGTTCGCGTTCCTGTTGCCGCGGATGCTGGCGGGCGCTGGCGGGTCGATGGTCGGGGTGATCGGCTATGACGGGTTCTTCCTGTTGTCGGGCGCGCTCAGTCTGGCGGCGATCCCGATCCTGCCGGCGCTGACCCGCATCCGTGCGCGGAAGGACGACGCATGATCGACCGCGCCTTTGCCCTCGCCGCCGCCCATGTCGCGGACGGGCGGATACCGGGCGCGACGCTCGGCATCGTCACCGCCGACGGTACGCGGTCGGTGCGGGTCGCCGGACTGGCGCAGCGCGTGCCGACGGTCCAGCCGTTGACCCGCGAGCACTGGTTCGACCTCGCCTCGGTCAGCAAGGTGATCGCGACCACTCGCTTCGTCCTGCAACTGGCGGAGGCGGGGCGGATCGATCTCGACCGGCCGCTGACCGATGCGATCCCCGATCTGCGGCAATATGACGTGGCGGGCGCGGCCGAGCGGCGGCTGACGTTCCGCGACTGTCTGGTCCATCGTACCTTCCTGCCGGCGGTCGAGCCGATCTATACCTATGGCGACGATCCCGCCCGGCTGCGCGCGTTCGTGTTGCAGCGGGCGTGGCGGCAGGGACCACCGGTCTATTCGGACATCAACTTCATCCTACTGGGGATCGCCATCGAGCGGATCATCGGCGCCGGGCTGGACGCGCTGCCGCTGGGGTCTGGCCTGAGTTGGGGTCCGCCGCCGGGGCCGGCGGTCGCGACCGAGCATTGCCAGTGGCGCGGGCGGGTGCTGGTCGGCGAGGTGCATGACGAGAATTGCTCGGCGATGGGCGGGCGGACCGGTCATGCCGGGCTGTTCGGGACGGTCGATGGCGTGCTGGATTTCGCGCTCGGGCTGCTCGACGGGAGCGGGGCGTCGGCGGCGATGCTGGATGCGATCCGGACGCCGGTCGAGGGGCATCGGACGGCGGGCTGGGAAATCCGCTTTCCCGGCTGGTCTGGGGGGCAGGCGTGTTCGGCGGAGACGATCGGCCACACCGGCTTTACCGGGACCGGGCTGTGGATCGATTTCGAGCGTGGGGTGGCATGGACGCTGCTGACCAACCGGGTGCATCCGACGCGGCATTTCGACAGCGGGATTTTCGCGTTGCGGCCGGCGACGGGGGACGCGGTGGTGGCGGGGTTCGATGCGGTGGGTGGTATCTAGTTTTTTCGTTTGGGATCAGGCGGTTGGGTGGTCCTGCCGGTTTCAAAGGTCACAAAGGCCACACTTGCCGCGTTTTGGTGTGACGTTTCGGGTTGGGGTGCGGAAGGACGGGGATGGCGATGGGAATGAGCCTTGCGACGGTAGCGGGGTGGGGTGGTGTAGGAAAGCGCTCCGGTCCGTCTGATCGTCACCCCGGGCTTGATCGAGGCCTTTGCGAACGTCGCAAGCTTGGCCAAAAATGCGCCGTACCCCCGCGAAGGCGGGGGTCCAGAGCCAAGCAAAACAACGGCTTGTGCGTGGAACCCTGGACCCCCGCCTGCGCGGGGGTACGGCAGGGGGCGGGAATCGGTACTTCCGCAGGGGTCTCGCAGAAGCCCGGGTCCTGCCTCCCGACCTGCATTCCCCGGCAAGTAGGATCACCCTCACCCTTCCGCGGCTTTGCCGCTCCCTCCCTCTCCCGCCGGGAGAGGGGAATTTACGGCCCTTCGATCACGTCGCGCAACACGCCCAGAAACTCGCTGGCCAGTGCGCTGGGCGGGCGGTCGAGCAGGTGCATGGCGTGGAGGTCGAAGGTCAGCGACGGCTTCAACGGCCGCATCGCGAGACCTTCGGAGAGGGACGCTTCGGCGGTGAAATTGTCGACCACGCTCAACCCCACGCCGGCCCGGACCAGCGCGGCTGCGATGTAGAAGGTGCGGGCGGAGGCGATCTCGTCCAGTTCCAGCCCCAGTCGGTCGAGTTCGTGCGCGAACAACTGGCCGATCGGGCCGCTGGCGGCCAGCGTGATGAACGGCCGCCCGACCAATTGCGGCAGATCGATGCGCGGCGGCGCGTCGGGCAGGTCGGCTTCGCGGTACAGCACGACCAGTTCGCCCTCACCGAGCCATACCTTGCCCAGCGGTGCGCCGCGCGGCACTTCGGCGGCAATGGCGATATCGGTCTCGCGTTCGTAGAGTTTGCGCAGCAGGTCGTCATGATGGACGGTCTGCAAGTCGAAGCGGACGTCGGGGCGCTTCGCCATGAACCGTGCGACGGCGGTCGGCAGCGCGCCGAGGGCGAGGCTGGGCAGCGCCGAAATACGCAACGTCGCGCCGCCGCCGCTGCGCAGGTTGCGGCCCGCCTCGCGCAGCGCGCGGACCCGCTCCTGAATGTCCGCCACATCGCCGAACAGGGCATGGGCGTCCTCGGTGGGCACGAGGCGGCTGTTGGTCCGCTGGAACAGCTCGAAGCCGAGCAGCGTCTCGGCATGGCGCAGCGTCTTCGACACGGAAGGCTGCGAGATGTTGAGCGCGCGGGCCGCCGCGCTGACCGATCCGTTGACGTAGACGGCGTGGAAGATTTCGATGTGGCGCAGGTTCATGGGGCTGCCTGCCCGCGATAGCGCGCTTCGTCCAGCCCGTCTTCGGCGCGCGCCACCAGCGTCGCGACGGTCAGGTTGGCGCTGGCCGAGGGGACCGTCCGCGTCATGTCGAGCAGCCGGTCGAACGGCAGCACCAGCCCGACGACCAGCGCGGTTTGTTCCGCGCCGACGCCGACCGCGCCCAGCATCGCCGCCAGCATGAACAGCGAGGCGGACGGTACCGGGGCGGTACCGAACGCGGCGAGCGCACCGGTCAGCAGCATGACGCCCAGCATCCATGCGTCGGGGACGATGCCCAGCGCCTGCAACGCGAACTGGCCAAGCAGCCCGACATACATCGCCGTCCCGTCCTTGCCGATGCTCGCCCCCAGCGGCAGCACGGTCGAGGCGATCGGGCGGGCGATGCCGAGATGGTCCTGCGCCACGCGCAACGCGACCGGGAGTGTCGCCGAGGAGGAGGCGGTCGAGAAGGCGACGACCAGCGCATCGACGATTCCGCGAAAGAAGCGCGCCACCGGCAACCGCGCGACGAAGCGCAGCAGCCCGGCATGGACCAGCATCTGCGTGCATGAGGCGAGGATCACGCACAGCGCCAGCCAGCCGACATGGACGAACACCGCCATGCCGTTGGCCGCGACGGCGTTGGCGATCAGCGCGAGCACCCCGAACGGCGTCACCTCCATGACGATGCGGACGAGGTGGAGAAGGACGGCGGCCAGCCCCTGCAACAGTGTCACGACCGGCTTGCCCGCTTCGCCCGACACGACGCTGGCGATGCCGAGCAGGACCGCGACGAAGATGATGGCAAGCATGTCGCCCTTGGCCAGCGCATCGACGATGTTGACCGGCACGATGCCGAGCAGCTGGTCGGCGGGGGTCACCGCCGGTCCCGGCACATGCGGCGCGACCCCGGCCAGCACGATGCCGTCGCCCGGCTGCAGCAACAGGCCGAAGCCCATGCCGATCGATACCGCGAGCAGGGTGGTGAAGGCGAACAGCGCGACCGTCCGCCCGCCGATCCCGCCCAGCCGGCGCGGATCGCCGAGCGATGCGATGCCGGCGGCGATGGTGATGAGCACCACCGGCACGACCAGCATCTTGATGAGGCGGACGAACAGGTCGCCGATGATCTTGATCGCCGCCGCGCCCTGCGGCCACAGCAACCCGATCGCGATGCCGAGCAGGAGCGCGCCGACGACGCGCTTCCACAACGGAATCGCGAACCAGCCGCGCATCAGGCGGGGTTGCCCCAGAAGCCGGGGGCGGGCGGTGCCAACATGCCGCCGCGATCGGTGACGCCGCCGGGGCGGTCTTCGCTGAGCCAGAGCGGCCCGTCGAGATCGACGAACGCGGCCTGTGCCCCGAGCAGCATCGCGGGGGCGATCCCCAGCGACGAACAGACCATGCACCCGACCATCAACCCGAACCCCTTTGCGCGTGCCGCGTTCGCCAGCGCCAGTGCTTCGGTCAAGCCGCCGGTCTTGTCGAGCTTGATGTTGACCACGGCGTAGCGGCGGGCGAGTGCGTCGAGATCGGCGGCGGTGTGCAACGCTTCGTCGGCGCAGACCGGGACCCGGCTGTCGAACCCGGCCAGCGCGCCGTCCTCGCCCGCCGGCAGCGGCTGTTCGAGCAGGTCGATGCGCCATTCGGCGAGACGGGGGCGGAGTGCTTCCAGCGTGTCGATCGTCCAGCTCTCATTGGGGTCGACGATCAGCCGGGGATCGGGTGCAGCCGCACGGACGGCGGCGATCTGCGCGGCGGGGTCGGTGCGGTCGACCTTGATCTTGAGCAGCGGGACGTGCGCAACCTTCGCCGCCGCGCGTGCCATCGCGTCGGGATGGTCGAGGCCGATGGTGATCGTCGACGGCAGCGCGACCGGCTCGGCGATCCCGGCCAGCGTAGCGACGCTGGTCCCGGCGAGGCGCGCTTCGAGATCCCACAGCGCACAGTCGACCGCGTTGCGCGCCGCGCCGGCGGGGAGCAGCGCGGCAAGGTCGGCACGGGTCGCTCCGGCGGCGATGTGCGATCCGATCGTGCGGATCGCAGCGAGGGTGTCGTCGATGGTCTCGCCGTAGCGGGCATAGGGAACCGCCTCCCCGCGCCCGACCGCTTCGCCCTGCCGTACCGTCACCGTGACGACATCGGCCGCCGTCTTGACCCCGCGCGAGATGCGGAACGGGGTGCTCAGGCCGAAACGGTCATGGGCGAGGTCGAGATGTCGAAGCATGTCTGCATCCAGTCGATGATCGGGTCCGCGCCGAAGCGATAGGGGTCGGTGCACGGCAGACCGAGCGCCGCGCCGGTTTCGGCGCACAGCGCGCGCGCTTCGTCCTCGCCCAGCTTCGCGGTGTTGAGCGCGATGCCGACCGCCTGCACATCGGGACTGGTCAACCGCGCGACCGACAGGTTGGCGGCGAGGCAGGTGGCGAGGTCGGGCAGCGCGTAATGCGGCAGGCCGCGCATGTGGTCGCGCGACGGATCATGGCACAGCACCAGCGCGCGCGGCTGTGCGCCGTGGAGCAGCCCGGTCGACACCCCGGCAAAGGACGGGTGGAACAGCGATCCCTGCCCCTCGATCAGATCCCAGCCCTCATCGCCCCGCGCCGGGGTGATCGTCTCGATCGCGCCCGAGATGAAGTCGGCGACCACCGCATCGACCGGTACGCCCGAACCGGCGATCAGGATTCCGGTCTGTCCGGTCGCTCGGAAATCGGCGCTGATCCCGCGCGCGACCATCGCATTACGCAACGCCAGCGTCGTGTACATCTTGCCGACCGAACAATCGGTCCCGACGGTCAGCAACCGGTTGCCCGCGCGGCGCCTGCCATTGCCGACCGGCAGGTTGGCGGGCGGATCGCGCACGTCGAACAGCTGCACGCCGGCTTGCCGCGCGGCGCCCACGATCTCCGGCACGTCGCGCAGCCGCTGGTGCAGGCCGGAGGCGATGTTCATGCCCACCGCGATCGCCGCCAGCGCGTCCTCGATCAGCGCGTCGCCCATCGTCCCGCCGGCATTGGCAATGCCGAGGATCAGCGTATTCGCCCCGGCTGCGCGCCCCTGCGCCGCATCCATGCGCGGCAGGCCCAGCGTCAGCGGGCAATCGTCATGCCGCCATTCCCCGACGCAATCGTCCGGCCGGAACGCCGCGACGCCCCGCGACGTCTTGATGCCGACCGCGTCGTCGGAATGGCCGAGATAGAGGAGAAAGGGTCCGGGGATCATCGCGCACCTGCTGACTGTCGGAACGATGGGATAGGGCCGGGGCGGGCGGATCGCCGTATCGCGCGAAAATGTCGACCTATAGATGGAAGCTATGGTGAGCTTTCCCCTCGCCGGAAGCGAGGGGAGTCAGGTCGCCGGACAGTGCGCGGGCGTCGGGCGCAGCAGCACCCGTCCCGGCGCGGCACCGGTGGTCGCCCCGTCCTTCAACGCCATCCGCCCGTTCACGAACAACGCCTTGACCCCGACGCTCGGCACCCGCGGGTTCACGTAATCGGCGCGTGGCGCGTAGCCTGCGGGATCGAACACCACGACATCGGCATAGCGACCGGGCTTCAGATACCCGCGCCCCGCCATCCGGTACATGTCGGCGGTGGCACCGGTCGACTGGCGGATGAACTGGCCTAGCGTCAGCACCTTCCGCTCGCGGACATAGACCTGATATTTGCGGGGAAAGGTCGCGTACTGGCGGGGATGGCCGTTCGATCCGTCCGAACTGGTCACTACCCATGGCTGGCGCATGATCCGGTCGACATCGGCGTCGATCATGTTGAAGCTGGCGACCGAGACGCCGGCGGGTTCCTTTCCGGTCTCATCGGCCACGCGCAGGATGCGGATCGCGGCGTCTACGGGATCGATGCCCCACAGCGCCGCCATCTGCCCCAGCGTCTTGCCGGTCCATGGCATGTCCGCGCTGGTCAGCAGCAGCGATTCCTTGCCGCCGCGCCGGCGCAGATTTTCGGCCATCTCGATCTTGATCTTCGCCAGCGTCGCCGGATCGTCGAACCGCGCGATCAGCCTGGGATAGCCGCCGTCATTGGCCCAGCGGGGGACGAGCGAGGCGTCGACGCTCGACCCCGATGCCAGCCACGGATATTGATCGGCGGTGACGTTCTGCCCGGCGTTGCGCGCCGCCTCGATCACCGCGATCAGCTCGGGTGCTTCGCCCTGCACGTCGACGCCGAGGGCTTTGAGATGCGCGAAATGGACCGGCATCCCCGCCTGCCGCCCGATCTCGATCGCTTCCTTCGTCGAATTGAGCAGGCCGATCGTATAGTTGGATTCGTCGCGCTGGTGCGTGTCGTACATGCCGCCCCGGATCGCCGCCTCGCGCGCGACCGCGACCACTTCGTCGGTCTTGGCGAAGCTTTGCGGAGCATAGAACAGCCCGGTCGACAGGCCGTACGCGCCTGCGCACATCGCCTTTGCCACCAGCGCCTTTTCCTGTGCCAGTTCGGCGGGCGAGGGGGCGCGGTCGTCCTGTCCCAGCACGCGTCCGCGCACCGCGCCGAAGCCGACGAACGGCGCGACGTTGGTGCCGATGCCCGCCTTGGTCAGCGCGGCGGCATCCTCCGCGACGTCGGGGGTGCCGTATCCGTCGACGCCGATCACGATCGTCGACACCCCCTGCGCCAGCCACGGCAGGTTAAGCCGCGCGGTGGCGTCGGGGGAGCGGATATAGCTGTCGGGATGGGTATGCGCGTCGATGAAGCCCGGCGCGACGATCGCCCCGCGCGCATCGACGATCTGCGCCGCCCGCGTGCCGCGTGACCGCCCGACATAGACGATGCGGTCGCCCCTGATCTCGACATCGCCGGTGATCGGCTGGCCCTCGCCACCGTCGTAGATAGTGCCGCCCCGGATCACGACATCGACGCCGGGCGCCGGCGCGGCCCCGATCAGCAGCGCGCACAGCGCGATCGGCGGCAGGCGGGTCATCGGTTCTTCCCCTTCAACGTCATCCGCCGCGCGACCTTGCCATCGATCGCGGCACGACTGAACAGCAGCGGCAGCATCCGCCCTTCGATCCATGGGCGATACTGGTCGCGATAATAAGGCGAGCGCGGATCGTTCGACTGGCCGGGCAGGTTGAGGAACAGCGAATTGTCCCACGCACCGACATCGATGACCTGCATATAGCTCGCCCCGCCGCCGACCCGCCAGCCGGGGCCGTCGCCCAGCCAGCGCGCCATGACCGTGAAGCTGTCGCCGCCCGATCCGCTGCCCTCGATCGGGGGAAAGGCGGCGGCGATCGCCGGGATGCGCGACAATGGATGCGCGATCCGCACCTGATGCAGCCGCCCCCAGCGCCACGCTGCCGGATCGGGACCGAGCAGGCCCTGCGCCGTCTCCCACGACGACGCCAGCGCATCGCGCACGATCGCCGGATGCCGGGGCAGCAAGTCCAGAAGCACCGATGGATCGATCTCGGGCACCAGCGCCTTGGCCCGGGTGGGGACGATCGCCGCCAGCATCCGTTGCGACAGGTCGCGCCACAGGATTTCGAACAACGCCGCCGGACCGCTGTCCGCCGCCAGCCGCCCGTCCCAGCGGCGCAGTATGTCGCCGGCGGGCGAGGGGCTGGCGGGCAGCAACGCCACCAGTTGTCGCGCGGGGGTCGACAGCGTGTCGAATTGCAGCGTTACGCTGTCGGCGATGCTGTGCCTTGGCTGGCGGGCCAGCACGTCGGCGATCCGTTCGTAGCGATAGGGCGCGCGGAACGAGAAGGCGGGGATGCGGTCTCGCGGCCAGTCGGTGGGCAGGTTGTTCTGGTTGGCCGATGCGAACCAGCCCTTCTTCGGATTATATTCGTTGGGTAGCGCGGTGAAATCGGTCATGCCGGTCCAGTCGAACCGCCCGTCGCCCGGCACCGGCAGCAGGCCGTCGCCCTGTTTGCGGACCGGCGCGAAGCCGATCACCTGCCACCCGGTATTGCCGTCGATATCGGCATAGTGGAAATTGGTCGGCGACGGATGCAGCCGGAACGCCTTGCGCAGCGATGCCCAGTCGCGGGCAAGGTTGATCGCGATCATCGCGAACGATCCGCCCCCGCCCGGCAACATCGCGATCGACGCCAGCACGCTCGCCCGCCGCTTGCCCGGATCGTGCATCACCACCGGTCCCTGCACCGAATAGCGCAGCGTCGCGACATAGGGTGCGCTGCCCTTGACCGGGATCGCCACCTCGACCCGCTCGAACCTTTTCCAGCCGCCGCCATGGCGGTAGCGTTCGGGATCGGCGGGATCGAGGTCGAGGATGAACAGGTCCTGCTGGTCGATATGGAAATTGGTCCGGCCGAACGCGAAGCGATCGGTATGGCCTTGCATGATTCCCGGCAGGCCGGGCGCGCCACCGCCGATCACGTCCAGTCCCGGCGCGCTCAGATGCACGACATGGCGCGGGCCGAACCCGCCAATGCCCAGATGCGGATCGTTGGCGAGGATCGGCCGTCCGGTCGCGGTACGGCTGCCCGCCACGGTCCATGCGTTGCTGCCGGCATTTGCGCGCTCGGCTGGTCCCTCCGCCGGTTCGCGCACCGGGGTATCGGGACCGAAGGGCAGGCCGCCCTGTCGCAACACGCCGAGATCGGCGGGCGACACGGCGGTCACGTCCAGCCCGGCGGGGACGGTCATCCGCCACGCCGGGCGCAACGGCGCGACGATCGCGTCGAGGTCGAGCATCCCGATCGCCGCCAGCTGCGCGCGGCGGACCTCGTCATCGGCGTTGCCGATCGCGCTGCCGCGCGCCAGCACCATATCCTCGATCGCCCATTTGATCGGGGCCACGCCGAGGATCGCATATTCCTGCGGCAGCAGCGTGCGATCGGCCAGCACCTCGTCGATGCGGGCGTTGATCCCGGCAATATAGGCGCGGGCGCAGGCCAGGACGTCGCCGGGCACGCGGCGCAGTTCGGCATGCAGGTCGCCGCGATAGTGGAACAGTCGCGCGGTCGCGTCGTGCTTCGCGAAATCCTCGCCGAACGCCTCGGCCAGTCGGCCCAGTTCACGGCGATGCGCCAGATCGATCTGGAACAACCGGTCGCGCGCGACGACATAGCCCTGTCCGTAGAAGGCGTCAGGGATCGTCGCGGCGCGGATATGCGGCACGCCATGCACGTCGTCGACGATCTCGACCGGTGCGGTGAGCGTGTCGCCTCGCGGCGGGAAGCCGCGTGCCTCCAGCGCGAACGGGGTCAGCGCCAGTGCGGCGGCCGATCCGGTCAGAAAGGCTCGGCGGTGCATCATCGGCGTCCCTTGCGTTGTGCCGTCCCTCGTCCGACGGCGACGGGCCGATCCTATGTCAGCGTACCGGCGACCGGGTATGACAACCACTGTCCGCGCCATAGGGCATGTTTATGGCAGAGGCATCGTTGGCCTCTCGTAATCCGCCAACTTCATCGTCACGCCGGCCTTCGCCGGGGTACGGCTCGGTTTGGTTTGGCGCGCGACGTTCGCTGAAGTCTCGGTCATGCCCGGGGTGACGACGACGAAGCCGGTCACCAAACCATAACACCCGTCTATGCCCTGCCGAAACGATAGCATCACGTCTCGCTTGACGCGCATCCCTGCCGACGCGCAGCTTCGCCGCTGTCCGACACGACCGGCGCGCGAACGACCGGATCGGCGGATGCCGCAGGAAAGCGCAATGTCAATATATCGGCCCGAACCGGGGCCATAGGGGGCCATTATGACGACTTCGATGCACTTTCGGCGGTACCTGCCTGCCCTTGCCCGCGCCTCCAGCCTCGTCGCGCTGTGCGTCGCCGTGCCGGCCTTTGCCCAAAGCGCCGATCCGGTCGCGGTCGAGCAGGCCCCTTCCGGACCGCAGGCCGATGGCGGTCCCGACATTCTGGTCACCGGATCGCGCGTCGTCCGCGACGGGTTTCAGGCACCGACGCCGCTGACCGTGCTGACGCAGCAGGACATCCAGAACGGTTCGCCGTCGAACAACATCGCCGATTTCGTGAACCAGCTGCCGGCGCTGGCGGGTGGTTTCACGCCCGCCAACTCGCGGCTCAACCTGTCGAGCGGGCAGGCGGGCATCAACACCATGAACCTGCGCAATCTGGGGTCGGAGCGGACGCTGGTGCTGCTCGACGGTCGCCGTTCCGTCGGCTCGACCGTGACCGGACTGGTCGACGTCAACACCATCCCGCAGGCGCTGGTGAAGAGCGTCGAGGTCGTCACCGGCGGCGCGTCGTCGGCCTATGGCTCCGACGCGGTCGCGGGCGTCGTGAACTACGTCCTCGACAAGGACTATACCGGCCTGAAGGTCGCGATCGACAGCGGCATCACCGACAAGGGCGACGGCGGCAATTATTCAATGAGCGTCGCGGGCGGCTGGTCGTTCGGTGGCGGGCGCGGGCACCTGCTGCTCAGCGGCGAAGTCGCGCACCGCGACGGCATCTTTCAGGTCGATCGCGACTGGAACGCGACCGGCTATGTCCGCATCCAGGACCCCGCCTGGACCACCAGCAGCACGACGCCGCGCTATCTGATCCGTCGTCAGGTGGGTGCCGCCAACTCGACGCCCGGCGGCCTGATCACCGCGTCGGCGGGCACCACCGCCAACAGCCTGCGCGGCCTGTATTTCGGCGATGGCGGGCAGGTCCTGCGCTACCAATATGGTGCGCTCACCTTCCCGTCGCCCACCGGCAGCGCCCCGCCGACGCTGACGCAGGGGGGATCGTGGCAGGTCAATGATTCGGGCCGCCGCATCGGCCTCGACCCGCGCGACGATCGCCACGGCGTGTTCGGGCGGCTGAGCTACGAAGTCGCCGACGGCGTCGAGCTGTTCGCGGAAGGGGCGTATAACCAGCAGAAGATCTTCTTCAACGCCGGGCCGAACCTGTCGACCGGCATCGCGCTCAACGCCACCGGTTGCGGTGCCGCGGCGACGTCGGCCGCAGCACCGCTGACCTGCAACGCCTTCCTCTACAACGCGCTCGGGCGCGCGGCGCTGACCGGCGTTACTGGCGTCACGCTGGCCACGACCGCCGCCGACCTGCCGTTCCGCGCCGTCGACAACGAGCGGGAAGTGCAACGCTACGCGATCGGGGCGGAGGGCTCGACCGAAGTGTTCGGCAAGCGCGCGACGTGGAACCTCTATGGCCAATATGGCCGCACCGACCAGCATTCGCAGCTGCGCAACATCATGAACAACGCGGCGATGAACAACGCGACCGCCGCCGTCTTCGCGCCCGCTGGCAATGCCGCCGGCTATGCGGCGGGGTCGATCCAGTGCCTCATCAACGTCGACGCCAACCCGAACAACAACGACCCGGCCTGCGTGCCGCTGAACCGGCTGGGCGTGGGCGTCGCGAACCCCGCCGCCTTTGCCTATATCCTCGGCAATCCGTATCGCGACGAGCTGATCGAGCAATATAACGCCGCCTTCAACGTCTCGGTCACGCCGTTCGCGACCTGGGCGGGCGATGTCAGCGTCGCGCTGGGCGCGGAATATCGCAAGGAAAAGATCCGCGGCTCGGTGCCGGCCGAGTTCCAGCCGGTTTCCTCGACCGACGCCAATGGCCGCCCGATCACGTCGAACCGCTGGTCGGTCGGCAATTACCTGCCGACCAATGGCGAATATGACGTGAAGGAAGCCTATGTCGAAACGGTGGTCCCGCTGGGCATGGGGCTCGAATTCAACGGTGCCGCCCGCGCGACGCGCTATTCGACCGCCGGCTATGTCACGACGTGGAAGGCTGGCGCGACATGGCAGCCGATCGAGGATATCCGCTTCCGCGCCACCCGCTCGCGCGACATCCGCGCACCCAACCTCAACGACCTGTTCCAGGGCGGGTCGGCCAACAGCGACGCGATCCGCAACCCGATCTACACCGCCGACGGTGCCAACGGTCCGGCGACGTTCAGCTATTCGGGCTTCGTCACCGGCAATCGCGCGCTGGGCCCCGAAAAGGCCGATTCGTGGAACGCGGGCGTCGTCATCGCGCCGCGTTTCCTTCCCGGCTTCAACCTGTCGGTCGATTATTTCCGCATCGACGTGAAGCAGGCGATCACGACCTTCAGCGCGCAGCAGATCGCGGACCTGTGCTATTTGCAGGACCAGCAATCGTTCTGCGACGCGATCTCGGTCGATCCGGTTCGCACGCAGAATCCGGCGCAGCCCTATCTGCTGATCCGCAGCCAGCCGTTCAACGCCGCGAGCCAGCTGGTGAAGGGCGTCGATATCGACGCTTCCTATCGCCTCGCGCTCGATGAATTGTTCGCCAGGGCGGAGGGCAATTTCACGGTGCGCGGTATCGCCACACGTTATATCGACAATCTGCTCGACAATGGCGTGCCGGGAACGGTGGTGCTGAATTCGGTCGGGGTGAATGGCGGCCAGTCGAGCACGCCCAAATGGATCTACCGCGTCAGTGCCGCCTATGACACGCCCGACTTCTCGATCACCGCGGTCGGTCGTGGGGTGAGCGCCGGACGCTATGCCGCGAACGGCATCGAATGTTCGACCGCCTGCCCGCCAAACGACGCCAATTTCTTCACCTATGACGACAACCACGTGTCGGGCACCTTCTACGCCGATCTCAACCTGACCCAGAAGATCCGTTGGGGCGGGGCGGGGGCGCAGTTCTTCGTCAACGTGACCAACCTGTTCGACCGCTGGCCGCTGCTGCTGCCGGAAACCGGTCTGGCGGCGAACCCGACCTATTCGGACCTGCTGGGTCGCCGCTTCCGCGTCGGTATCCGGATGCAGACGCGCTGAACCACGTTGCCCGACCGCCGGGTGTCGGCGGCGGTCGGGTGGCGTTCCTGCTCGGGCGGCCACGCTGCTGCGTCAGTCGCGCGCCGTCGCGGTTGCCATGATTGGTTCCAACGGTTCGTCGCAAAGTTCCAGAATGTTGTACCCGTGTTAAGCAGGTCGCAATCACGCGTGGATACAGACACGCGCAGGAACTTCGATGCGACATTTTCTCGTTCATCTTCTGCTTCTCGCAGTCCTTGCGGTGGCCCGGCCAGTCATGGCGGCCGCGCCGGCGGATGCGTGGGACGGCTGGCGCACCGCAGGGTTCCTGACGCTCGATGCGACCGCCGGACTACCGCATGCCACCACGACCGCGATCGTGCAGGGCAGCGACGGGCTGATGTGGATCGGCACGCGGGGCGGGCTTGCCCGCTATGACGGCCAACGGCTCAAGGTCTTTCGACAGGTCTTGCGCGACCGGGCCAGCCTGCCCGACAATTATATCCGTGCGCTGCTCCCACTGCCCAATGGCGGCATGCTAGTCGGCACCAATGTCGGCGGTGCGGTCCGCTTCGATCCCGTTTCGAACGCATTCGTCGCGTTGCAGGGCGCGTCGGGGGTCGGCATCGGCACCCGCATCCTCGCGCTTGCCCATGATGGACAGGGCGGGGCGCTGATCGCGTCGGATCACGGCGTGTTCCGCTACGACGCGCGGCGCAACCGCGTGGTGTCGCTGACGGAACCCGGCAGCGATCTGGCCGGCGGTGCCCTGGCGGTCTTTCGCGATGCCGACGGCACCATCCATGCCGGCGGGGAAAAGGGACTGTTCGTCCGCCGGACACGGGACCGCGCCTTTTCCCGCGTCGCGACCCCGACGATCGGCGATGTGTGGGCGATCCAGCGCGGGCCGTTCGGCCGGTTGTGGATCGGGACCGGCGCGCAGGGCATCATCGTACAGCTGACCGATGGCCGCTTCGTCCGGCCGCGCGCGCTGTCGGGTGATGCCCCGCTGATCGGTCACCGCACCATCCGCGCCTTTGCGACCGGGCCGGACGGGACGCTCTGGGCCGCTACCGATGGCATGGGCCTGTTGCGCATCTCGACGCGTGCGCCGTTCTCGGTCAGCGCGGTGCGCAACATCCCCGCCAATCACGCCTCGCTGGCCGGCGACACGGTCCGCGACGTGACCATCGACCGTACCGGTCGCCTGTGGGCGGCGACCGATGTCGGGGCGTCGCATACCGACCCGGCGCTCGATTCGATCTTCACCGTGACCAACGCCATGCCCGATCCGCGCCGGTCGCTGGCCGATCGCAACGTACGCGGGCTGATGGTCGATAGCCACGACCGGATCTGGGCCGGCTTCAGCAACGGGGTGATCGACCGGATCGATCGTGTCGCCGGTACCATCCGCCATCTGCGCCTTTCGGGCGAACAGGCCGGACAGGATGTGACGGCGTTTCTCGAACAGCCTGACGGGACGGTGCTGGTCGGTGCGCGCGGCATCGTCGCCATCGATCCGGCGACGATGACGCCCCGGTCGCTGGCGGTGCCGCTGCCCGGCGACCTGCCGGTGATCTCGCTGGCGCGATCGGGCGACCTGCTGCTGATCGGCACCTACAAGGGGCTGTTCGTCTGGCACGCACGCACCCGGCAACTGCGCCAATATCGTCATGTCGATGGCGACCCGACCACGATCGCCAACAATGAAGTCATCAAGATCGTCGATCCGGGCGACGGCCGGCCATGGATCGCGACGCCCGGCGGGCTCAGCCGGTTCGATCCGGCGACCGGACGCTTCGTCGTCTATCGCAACGATCCGGCCGATCCGGCCAGCCTGCCGCAAAACTATACCGGTTCGATCGTGCAGTCGGGCGGCGCGCTGTGGGTCGGCACCTATGGCGGCGTCGCGCGCGGCACGGCGACGCCGGGCGGTCTGCGTTTCCGCGCGATTACCGAGGCGCAGGGACTGGCCAGCGATAACGTCGCAGCGGTCCTGCCCGACCGGCGCGGCCGGGTGTGGGCGACGGGGGCCAGTGGCATCTCGGTGCTCGATCCACAGGGGCGCCGGGTGCGCGTGGTCAGCCGGCGCGACGGTCTTCCCCCCGATACGTATAATCAGCGCGTCGCCGCGATCACGCGCGACGGCGACCTGCTGTTCGGCGGGACCGGCGGTTTGCTGGTGCTGCGGCCCGACCGGATGCTGACCGCGCGATCGGTGCGATCGCCGACACTGGCCCCGACCGATATCGAACAGGACGGCCGCACCCTGCCGTTCAACCCGTTTCCCGGGCAGCAGGCGATCCGCAGCGATGGCCATGCGCTGCGCGTCGCCTTCGCCCTGACCGATTATGCCGCGCCGCAGGAGGTGCATTACCGGTACCGGTTGCAGGGGTTCGATACCGATTGGGTCGGACTGCCCGATCCGGTGCCGGCGACCGCAATCTATACCAACCTGCCCGGCGGCGAATACGTGTTGCAGCTTCAGGCACAGATTCCGGGCGTGCATCCGCGCACGGTCACGACGTCGGTCGACCTGATCGTCGCGCGCGCGTGGCATGAACGATGGTTCGTGCGGCTGGCGATGGCGGTCGTCGGGCTGGCCGGCGTGTTCGGCATCGTCCACGTGCGGACCATGGTACTGCGCCAGCGGACCCGCGCGCTCGAACGGATGGTCGAACAGCGGACCGGCGAACTGCGATCGGCCAACGTCACCCTGTCGCAACTGGCCAGCACCGATCCGCTGACCGGCCTTGCCAACCGCCGCACGCTGCTGGCGCGGCTGGAGGCGGCGCGCGAGACGGCGATGCGCAGCGGGCGCGGCTATGCCGTGGCGATGCTCGACATCGATCATTTCAAACGCGTCAACGACGGCTATGGCCATCACACCGGCGACATCGTGGTACAGGCGGTCGCCGCGCGCGTGGCCGGCGGGGTGCGCGCCGTCGATTGCGTCGCGCGCTATGGCGGCGAGGAACTGGCGATCCTGTTCGCCGACAGCGGTCTGGGCGATGCGGCGACGATCACCGAACGCTTGCGACAGGCGGTGGCGCGCGCCGTCATCGACGTGGACGGCGTGGAGATCCGCGTCACGATCAGCGGCGGGGTCGCGGCGGCGACCGGGGACGAACCGCCCGCCGCCGTGTTGCACCGGGCCGACCTCGCCATGTACCGGGCGAAGCGCGCCGGCCGTGACCGGATCGAACTGGCCGACGACCGCGACGTGACCGCGTTCGAACAGAGGGTTGTTCTCTAAAGCACTGCCATCCGGCGCCGGTCGTCGATGGCAAGGGTCAACATGATCCGCGTGGAACAGATCGCGCAATCCAGCGCGGATGCCCTGCCGGCATCGCATTGCAGGCAGTCGCGGCGCGGGCGCGTGCCATCGAGCATCCCCAGCACCAGCCGTTCGTCCGCCGATGCGGACCCGCGCCGTCCGGTCGCGATCGGCCGGCCCAGCGCGCTTTCGTACATGCTGAACAGGCTGTCGAACACCGGTGCCAGCACGTCCAGCCCGACCGGCCGCAGCAACGCGTACAGGCAGTTCTGCGCATTCTCCCGCTCGTCCCGCGCGGTCCGCCAGCAGCGCGCGATCGTGGTGACCAGCGCCGAACGGATCGGCGACCGCATGCTGCCGGCGGGTGCTGCGACGGTGCGGGGTGGGGATGGGGCAGGGGCCATGATCCGTCTCCAATCGTGTGACCGGACAGTCATGCGTTAAATGCAAACGACTCGCAATAGTAATATGGGGTCAGCGGGGTGCGGTATGTGTAACCTTCGTCACCTTCCGAAACTGCAACACCCCGTCGTCCAGCCGCCCGAACCGGAACGCCGCGTAATCAAGGAAGTAATTCTGCCGCAACCGCCACGGACTGCGTGATCCCTGTCCCGGCAACCGCGCCTCCGCCCGCCGGACATAGCCCGAACTGAAGTCGAGCAATGGTCGCCGCTCGATCTCCGCGCCCGGCGCGGCGGGCACGCAATAGTCATCGCCCCGCCGCCGCAAATGGTCGAGCACCCGGCACATGCGCCGTGAGACGAGGTCGACCTTCAACGTCCACGATGCGTTGGTATAGCCCATCGCGAACACCAGATTGGGTACGCCCGACACCATCATCCCGCGATAGATCATCTGGTCCTGCGCCGCGAACGGCACGCCGTCGACCGTGATCGCGACCCCGCCCATCAGGTGGAGCTTCAGCCCCGTCGCGGTGACGATCACGTCCGCCGCCACCCGCTCACCCGATCCCAGTTCCAGCCCCTCGGGGGTGAAGCGCCGGATGATATCGGTGACGACCGCCGCCGATCCGTCGTTCAGCACCCTGAACAGATCGGCATCCGGCACGAGGCATAGCCGTTGGTCCCACGGGTCGTAGCTCGGGGTGAAATGCCGGTCGACGTCCGCCATCTGCGGCAGCGCGGCGCGCGTGCCCTTCAGGATGAACGCGCGCATCCGCTTGGGCCAGGCCCGCGAAAACTGGAACGCGGCCAGCCCCATCGCGACATTCTTCCACCGCGCCAGCCGTCCCGCCGCCGCGACCGGCAGCCAGCGATACAGCAAGTCGGCGAGCGCATCCTGCGACGGATGCGCGACGATATAGCTTGGCGACCGCTGGACCATGGTCACCTGTGCGCCCTGTTCGGCGAGCGCCGGCACCAGCGTTACCGCCGTGGCACCGCTGCCGATCACTGCGATCCGCTTGCCCGCGACCGTCAGATCGGCGGGCCATTGCTGCGGATGGACGATCCGTCCGGCGAACGTCTCCTGCCCCTCGAACTGCGGAGCGTAGCCGCCGGCATAGTTGTAATAGCCCGATCCCATGAACAGGAACCGGCAGCGGACGACATGCTCGCCGCCCTCCGCCTGACAGCGCAGCGTCCAGCGCGCATCCGCCGACGACCAGTCCGCCGCGACGATGCGGTGGTGGAAGCGGATATGCCGGTCGATGCCGAACATCCGCGCCGTATCCTCGATATACTCGCGGATATCGTTGCCGGCGGCGATCGTCTTGCGGTCGCGCCATGGCCGGAACGGAAAGCCCAGCGTGTGCATGTCGGAATCCGACCGCACGCCCGGATAGCGGAACAGGTCCCATGTCCCGCCGATCGCCCCCCGCGCCTCGAAGATCGCGTAGCTCTCGTCGGGGCAACGCGTTTGCAGGTGATAGGCGGCATCGATGCCCGACAGCCCGGCGCCGACGATCACGACGTCGAGTTCGGTGGCGGGCGGGGTGGGGGCGGGCGCGGTCATCGCGCGCTTATCCGCCCGCCCGCGGTCCTTGCCAAGCGTCAGCGCGTGCCGAGCAGCAGCGCGGTCAGCACCGGATCGCCGGTCCGGCGCGGATCGGCCCGGATCGCCGCTTCCTCACGGCCGATCGCGCGGAAGATTGCGTTGCCGGCCTGATCGGCGGCGCTGCGCGCCAGCGCGCCGTAATCGATGCCGGTCTGCGCCGCGACGATCGCCGACAGGATTTCGGCGGTATCGGAGCGAAGGCCGCGCGAAAATTCGGGGAACATCGCGTCGATCACCGCGCCCCGCGCCGATCGCGCGAGCAGATCGGTGGCGGCGGTCGGTCCGCCGCGCAGCAACGCCACCGCATCGGCCAGCGTCAGGCCGCGGATCGAATCGAGCACCACCGGCGTCGCACGATCGGCCGCGTCGACCGCGATATCGTTCAGCGCCAGTGCGACCCGCGAGCGCACCGCATTAGTCCGCAACACCGCCGCCAGCACGTTGTTCTGCCCGGCGGTTTCCGGCAGCGTCAGCCGCGTCAGCTGGTCGTCATAGAAGCCGCCGGGCCGGATCAGCCGTTCGAACGCACGCTGGCTCGACAGGGTCAGCAGCCGCCGCACGCCCTCCTCGACGCCATAGCTGCCGAGCGGGGTGGCGCAGCCGCCGAGGATGGCGACCGGCAGCATCAGCGCGGTCGCACCGAGGATGCGGCGACGGGACATCGGGGCATGGATCATGGGCAGGTTCTCCGGGGGAAGATCGCGCTGCCAACGCAGCCGGATGCTCCCGGTGCCGCCACCGGCGTGAACCGACGTTGAACCGGGGGTCGTTTTGCTTCCGTTTCGCGGGTTTGGACCATTGCCGAGCGCCGCGTAGCGCCCTAGCTACCGGACCATGGCTGATCCCTATGCAACGCTTGGTGTAGCGCGCGACGCGACCGAGACGGATATCAAGAAAGCGTATCGCAAGCTCGCCAAGGAGCTGCACCCCGATCGGAACAAGGACAATAAAGCCGCGTCCGACCGGTTTTCGAAGGTCACGCAGGCCTATGACCTGCTGACCGACAAGGACAAGCGCGCGCGCTTCGACCGGGGGGAGATCGATGGCGACGGCAATCCGGCGTCGCCGTTCGGCTATGGTGCGGGCGGCGGCGGGGCCGGCGGATTTCGCGCCGGGCCGGGCGGGCGCGGCGGTTTCGACATGGGCAGCGATGCGCAGGGTGGCGACTTTTCGGATATTTTCGAAGGGCTGTTCGGCGGACGGACGGGTGCCTCCGGCGGTGGCGGCTTTGCAAGCGGGTTCGGCAGGCGGCCGCAGCCCAAGGGCGGCAACGTCGCCTACAAGCTGAAAGTGCCGTTCGAGGATGCGGCGACGCTCAGCCCGCAGCGGATCACGCTGGCCGATGGCAAGACGATCGACCTGAAACTTCCCGCCGGGGTCGATGGCGGCACGCAGATGCGGCTGAGCGGCAAGGGCGATCCGGGGCCGGGCGGGCCGGGCGACGCGATCGTCACCATCGAGGTCGAGCCGCATCGTTTCTATACCCGCGACGGCGACGATATCCGCATCGACCTGCCGATCAATCTGGCCGAGGCGGTGCTGGGGGCGAAGGTGCGCGTGCCGACCGTCGAGGGCGCGGTGATGCTGAGCGTGCCCAAGGGCGCGACCTCGGGCAAGACGCTGCGGCTGAAAGGGCGCGGTTTCCACCGCAAGGACGGGACGCGGGGCGATCAGTTGGTGACGCTGATGGTCGATCTGCCCGCCGACGACGCCGCGCTGACGGCGTTCGTCGAGGATTGGGACGGGCGGACGACGGACCCGCGCGCACGCTTCGGCGTTTGATGCGGTCCTGACCCGGCCGGAGCGCATTGCATGAATCAGCCGTCCCCGGAAAGTCCCGAGGTCCGCCGCCATCGGGGCCGACCCGCCCTGTCGCGCCTGCGTCCGTCGGCACGGGCGATCGAGGTGGTGAAGCGTGTCGCGATCGGGACGTTCAACGACGGCTTCACCCATGCCGGAAATCTCGCCTATCTCTCCCTGCTGACGCTGTTCCCGTTCTTCATCGTCGCCGCGGCGATCGCGCGCGCGGTCGGGCGCAGCGGCGACAGCATCCACGCGGTTACCGCCTTCCTAGAAACCGTGCCGCGCGACGTGGCGGTGGTGCTGGAGCAGCCGATCCTCGACGTGTTGCAGGCACGATCGGGATCGCTGCTGTGGCTCGGCGCGCTGGTCGGTCTGTGGACGACGACCGGCTTCATCGAAACGGTGCGATCGATCCTGCGCCAGGCCTATGGCATCCCGTTTTCGCGGCCCTTCTGGGAATATCGGCTGGGATCGATCGGACTGATCGTCGGATCGGTGCTGATGCTGATGATCGCGTTCAGCCTTCAGGTCGTGCTGGTCGGCGTCGAGCAGCTGATCTACCGCGTGCTGCCGTTCCTGCAGCCCTACGCGGCCTATCTGTCGATCGCGAAGCTGTTTCCGGCACTGGCGCTGTTCGTGGCACTCTACACGCTGTTCTATTCGCTCAGCCCCAAGAAATACCGGACGTCGAATTGTCCGAAATGGCCGGGGGCGGTGGCGACGGCGACGGTGTGGATCGGCACGACGCAGCTGCTGCCGCTGGCGATCGACGCACTGGGCGGATATGACCGCACCTATGGCAGCCTTGCCGGCGTCATGATCGCGCTGTTCTTCTTCTACATCGTGGGACTTGGCGTGGTGATCGGCGGCGAATTGAACGCGGCGCTGGCGGAAACGCCCGACCCTGCGCTAGAGGGTGCGGCTACAGACGAAAAAGGGAAAGTCGCGTGAACGGTTTGATGCAGGGCAAGCGCGGGGTCATCATGGGACTCGCCAATGATCGGTCGCTGGCCTGGGGCATCGCCAAGCAGTTGGCCGCGCAAGGAGCCGAACTGGCCTTTACCTATCAGGGCGAGGCGCTGGAGCGGCGCGTCCGTCCGCTGGCGGGCGAACTGGGTTCCGATTTCCTGATCGAATGCGACGTCGCCGATATGGGTGCGCTCGACACGGCGTTCGACACCATCGCCGCGCGCTGGCCGACGATCGATTTCGTCGTCCATGCCATCGGCTTTTCGGACAAGAACGAACTGCGCGGGCATTATTACGACACCAGCCTCGACAATTTCCTGATGACGATGAACATCAGCGTCTATTCGTTCACCGCCGTCGCGAAGCGTGCGCGGGCGTTGATGCCGAACGGCGGATCGCTGCTGACGCTGACCTATTACGGGTCGGAAAAGGTCGTGCCGCATTACAACGTCATGGGCGTGGCCAAGGCCGCGCTCGACATGTCGGTCAAATATCTGGCGATGGACATGGGCCCGGAGAATATCCGGGTGAACGCCATTTCGGCCGGTCCGATCAAGACGCTGGCCGCCAGCGGCATCGGCGATTTCCGCTATATCCTGAAGTGGAACGAGCTGAATTCGCCGCTGCGCCGCAACGTCACGATCGACGATGTCGGCGGGGCGGGGCTGTATCTGTTGAGCGATCTGGCGAGCGGCGTCACCGGTGAAATTCATCATGTCGACGCCGGCTACAACGTCATCGGCATGAAGGCCGAGGACGCCCCCGACATCGCGCTGGCCTGACGGTCGTGAGCGTCATCCGCGCGGCGACCGGTGCCGACGCACCGGTGGTCGATGCGCTGTTGCGCACCTGTTTCCCGCGCGATCAGGAGGCGCGGCTGGTCCAGCAACTGGCGATCGACGGTGATCTGGTGCTGGTGCTGGTCGCCGAGGATGGCGACGCGGTGGTCGGCATGATCGCCGCCAGCCGGATGCAGGTGACCGCCGACACCCGCGAAGTCGCGGCCGTCGCCATCGCGCCGCTGGCGGTGGCGAAGACCGCGCGGGGGCAGGGCGTGGGCGAGGCGCTGGTCGCCGCCGCCATCGCCCATCTGCGCAGCGCCGGGGTCGAACTGGCGTTCGTGCTCGGCGATCCGGCCTATTATGGCCGGTTCGGGTTCGAGGCGATAACGGCATCGGGCTTCGACAGCCCCTATGCCGGGGAATATTTCATGGGCATCCGGCTGAACGACGGGCCGTGCATCCACACGCCCGGTACGGCTGCCCATGCACGCGCCTTTGCGGCGCTGGGGGAGGACGCATGAGCCACAATAGTTTCGGCCACCTGTTCCGCTTTACGACGTGGGGCGAGAGTCATGGTCCGGCGCTGGGAGCGGTCGTCGACGGCTGCCCACCGGGATTGTCGCTGAGCGAAGCCGATATCCAGCCGTTCCTCGACGCACGGAGGCCCGGGACCAGCCGATTCACCACCCAGCGGCGCGAGCCGGATTCGGTGCGGATCCTGTCGGGCGTGTTCGAGGGGCGGACGACGGGGACGCCGATCAGCCTGATGATCGAGAATGTCGACCAGCGGTCGAAGGATTATTCGGACGTCGCCAAGGCGTATCGGCCCGGCCATGCTGATTATGCCTATGACGCCAAATACGGCTTTCGTGACTATCGCGGCGGCGGGCGGTCGTCGGCGCGCGAGACCGCGGCGCGGGTCGCGGCGGGCGCGGTGGCGCGGTTGGTGATCCCCGAAGTGACCATCACCGCGTGGGTCGAATCGATCGGCGGCGATACGATCGACCCGGCGAACTTCGATGTGGCAGAAATCGGTCGCAACCCGTTTTTCTGTCCCGATGCGGCGGCGGCAGCGCGCTGGGAAGCGTTGGTCGACGGCGCGCGCAAGGCCGGATCGTCGCTGGGCGCAGTCGTCGCCTGTCGTGCCGAGGGCGTGCCGGCGGGTTGGGGCGCGCCGCTCTACGCCAAGCTGGATGCCGAATTGGCGAGCGCGGCCATGTCGATCAATGCGGTAAAGGGCGTGGAGATCGGCGACGGCTTCGCGGCGGCGGCGCTGTCGGGCGAGGCCAATGCCGATCCGATGCGGCCGGGCGAGGGCGGGCCGTCGTTCCTTGCCAACCATGCCGGTGGCATCGCTGGCGGCATCTCGACTGGCCAGCCGGTGACGTTGCGGGTCGCGTTCAAGCCGACCAGTTCGATCCTGACGCCTGTCGAGACGATCGGGCCCGATGGGCAGGCGACGACGATCGCGACCAAGGGGCGGCATGATCCCTGCGTCGGCATTCGCGGCGTACCGGTGGTCGAGGCGATGGTCGCACTGGTGCTGGCCGATCAGAAACTACGGCACCGCGGGCAGATCGGGTGATGGCCGGCCGCCGGTGAGCCGCGGTCCGGCGCAGGAATGACCATATTTTACGATGGGTTGAGTGAAGCGGACGGACCCTTCGGGCCGTTCGCGACTTGAGTCCCCTGCTTGATGCAAGGAGACACTCGATGCGCAAGACCATTTTCGCGAGCCTGCTGATCCTCAGCGGCGCGACCACCGCCATCGCGCAGGTACCGACCACCCGGAACCAGCCGACTTCACCGAACAGTACCCCCGGTCCGGTCGATCCGGCCCGTCCGACCCAGCCGTTGCCGCAGACGACCGGCCCGACCAACCCGGTCCCCGAAAGTCCGGCCCGACCCGGCGAATCGACGACGGGCGACACGACGACGACCGACGACACGACCCCGCCGACCACGACGGGCGATGCGCCGACCACGACGCCGCCGGCCGGAACGACCGGCACGCCGCGGTAACAGCCAGCCGCAAAAAAAGGCCCGTCCGGAGCGATCCGGCCGGGCCTTTTGCCGTGTGCCGTCGAGGGGCGATCAGTCGGCGAAAGGATCGCGCACGAGTATCGTGTCGTCGCGTTCCGGGCTGGTCGATACCAGCGTCACCGGGCACTGGATCAACTCTTCGATGCGGCGGATATATTTGATCGCCTGTGCCGGCAGTTCGGCCCAACTGCGAGCGCCGGCGGTCGATTCCGACCAGCCGGGCATGGTTTCGTAGACCGGCTCCACCTTCGCCTGATCGGCGGCGTGCGGCGGGAAATAGTCGAGCACCTGATCGCCCAGCCGATAGCCGGTGCAGATCGCCACTTCCTCGAACCCGTCGAGGACGTCGATCTTGGTCAGCGCGATGCCGGTGATGCCGCCGACCGCCGCCGCCTGTCGCACCAGCACGCTGTCGAACCAGCCGCAACGACGCTTGCGGCCGGTCACGGTGCCGAATTCATGCCCGCGCACGCCGAGGCGCTCGCCGGTTTCGTTCTCGAGTTCGGTCGGGAACGGCCCGGAGCCGACCCGGGTGGTATAGGCTTTGGCGATGCCCAGCACGAAGCCGACCGCGCCCGGCCCCATGCCCGAACCGCCGGCGGCGGTGCCGGCGATGGTGTTGGACGAGGTGACGAACGGATAGGTGCCGTGGTCGATATCGAGCAGCACGCCCTGCGCCCCTTCGAACAGGATGCGCTTGCCGGTCGCCTTGGCCTGCGCCAGCACGCGCCAGACCGGCTCGGCATAGGGCAGGACGAAATCGGCGATCTCGCGCAGTTCGGCGATCAGCCGTGCCCGGTCGACCGGAGGCTCGCCGAAGCCGGCGCGCAGCGCGTCGTGATGCGCGGTCAGACGGTCGAGCTGCGCTTCGAGATCGTCGAGATGGGCGAGATCGCAGACGCGGATCGCGCGGCGGCCGACCTTGTCCTCATAGGCGGGGCCGATACCGCGACGGGTGGTGCCGATCTTGCCGGACCCGCTCGCATCCTCGCGCAGGCCGTCGAGATCGCGGTGGAAGGGCAGGATCAGCGCGCACGTCTCGGCGATCATCAGCGTGTCGGGCGTGACCGAGACGCCCTGTTCGCGCAGGCGTTCGATTTCGGCCTTCAGCGCCCACGGATCGAGGACGACGCCGTTGCCGACGATCGACGGCGTGCCGCGGACGATGCCCGAAGGGAGCAGCGACAGTTTGTACACCGTGCCGCCGACGACCAGCGTGTGGCCGGCGTTATGGCCGCCCTGGAACCGCACGACCATGTCGGCGCGCTCCGCCAGCCAGTCGACGATCTTTCCCTTGCCCTCGTCACCCCATTGGGCGCCGATCACCGCTACGTTCGCCACGTCCTGAAACCCTCATGCCTGTCGGTATCGGCGCTGCACTAGGCCCCTCGCGCGGCTACGTCCACCTTGGCGACGGATCGCGTGTCGGGAATGTGACGATAGAGTTCGGCTTCCTCGCGCCGGATGCGTTCGCCCAGCCGGGCGTACAGCGTGCGGGTGTCGCGTTCGAAGCCGTCGGGATCGCGCTGAATCCGTTCGGCGTTCCAGTCGAGCATATAGCCCCTGAACGTGTCGGCGAGGCCACCGAGTTCGGTGGCGAACCGGTCGGCCAGTTCCGCCGTTCTCCGGTCCGCGCTGCGCCGGAGCATGGGGTAGAGGACGCGGTCCTCGGTCGCGAGATGGGCGAACAGTTGTCGGCTGAGCGACCAGCGTGTCGTCGCGATCGGTGTTGGATCGATCGGTCGCGCTTCTGCATGGCGGAGGAGATTGGCCGCCACCGACGCCAGTTGCAGATGTTCGAGGATCAAGTCTTCGGCACGGAGCATGGCGGCGGTCCTGCGAATGGGCGAGCGGTTTCGATATGCCCAACTGGTTAAGAAACGGTGCGGCCCGGCCCTCGACATCGCTGGTGCGGGCGCGCAGAACCGGGACAGAAGAACAACGATCAGGAGAGCGCATCCATGAAACTCGCCAGCCTCAAGCACGGCCGGGACGGTCGGCTGGTCGTCGTGTCGAGCGACCTTGCCTGGTATGCCGATGCGAGTGCGATCGTGCCGACGTTGCAGGCGGCACTGGACGATTGGGACCGGGTCGAGGGCGATCTGCGCAACCTCGCCACCGATCTCGACCATGACGTGATTCCCAAGGACCGGTTCCACGAGCGCGAGGCGGCATCGCCGCTGCCGCGGGCATATCAGTGGGCGGACGGATCGGCGTATGTGAACCATGTCGCGCTGGTGCGGCAGGCGCGCGGGGCGGAGATGCCCGACAGCTTCTGGCACGACCCGCTGATGTATCAGGGCGGGTCGGACGGCTTTCTCGGCCCCCGCGACCCGATCCCGGCGGGCGACGACGGCTGGGGTCTGGATTTCGAGGGCGAGGTGGTGGTGGTCACCGGCGACGTCGCCATGGGCGCGTCGCGCGACGAGGCGCTGGCGGCGGTGCGGCTGGTCGGGCTAACCAACGACGTGTCGCTGCGCGGGCTGATCCCGCAAGAACTGGCCAAGGGGTTCGGATTTTTCCAGTCGAAGCCGGCATCGGCATTTTCGCCGGTGTTCGTCACCCCCGACGCGCTGGGCGAATGGTGGCGCGACGGCAAGCTGCACCGCAAGCTCAACGTTGACCTGAACGGCCAGCCGTTCGGGCGGGCGGACGCGGGCGAGGACATGACGTTCGATTTCGGCACGCTGATCGCCCATGCCGCCAGGACACGGGCGCTTGGCGCGGGGACGATCATCGGGTCGGGCACGGTGTCGAACCGCGATGCCGATGGCGGACCGGGCAAGCCGGTGGCCGGCGGCGGGGTCGGATATTCGTGTCTGGCCGAGATCCGCACGGTCGAAACGATCCACGGCGGCAAGGCGGAGACACCGTTCCTGAAGGCCGGCGACACCGTCCGCATCTGGGCCGAGGACGATCGGCATCACCCGATCTTCGGCGTGATCGAACAGACGGTGGCGTGAGATGCTGCGCCGGTATCGCCTGTTGACGCCGTTCCTGCTGGCCGGATGCGCTGCGTCCGGTCCGGCGCCGCCGGTCGCCGTCACGGCCCCGGCGGCGGGGGTGGCGACCCCGGCCGACCGGTTCGGGCCGTTGTTCGAGGCGGTGCAGATGCGGCGCATCTTTCCCGACGGCAAGACCTTCGTCGATGCGGTGCCCAAACGCGCCGATGCCGCGATCCTTGCCGATTTCCGGCGCGGAGATGTCAGGGACGATGCGGCGCTCAGGGCGTTCGTGCTGGCCAATTTCGACGTGCCGAGGCTGCTGCCGGTCCCCGAGTCCGATCACGGCCCGCACCTGCCGATCGAGCGGCATATCGCCGGTCTGTGGCCGCATCTGACCCGCGATCCGGTGGCACCGCCGCCGGGATCGAGTGCGCTGGCAGTGGCCGACCGGTTCGTCGTGCCCGGCGGGCGGTTCCGGGAAATGTATTACTGGGACAGCTATTTCACGATGCTGGGCCTTGCCGCCGACAACCGGCAGGACCTGATCGAATCGATGGTCGCGGCGTTCACCGATCTGGTCGAGAGGTACGGCCATGTGCCCAACGGCACGCGCAGCTATTATCTCAGCCGGTCGCAGCCGCCGTTCCTGTACCTGATGATGGGGCTGTCGAAGGAAACCGACCCGGCGGTGCTGGCGCGGCGGGTGGCGGCGCTGAAGCGCGAACATGCGTTCTTCACCGCGCCCGAACGGTCGGTGACGCTGCCCGACGGGGCGGTGCTGCAACATTATTGGGATGCGCGGACCACGCCACGGGACGAATCGTGGCGCGAGGATGTCGAAACCGCAAAGGCCAGCGGCCGGCCGGTGGCGGAAGTGTATCGCGAGCTGCGCGCTGGCGCGGAGAGCGGTTGGGACTTTTCGTCACGCTGGCTGGCCGATGGCACCACGCTGACGACGATCGACACGACCAACATCCTGCCGGCCGATCTCAACAGTTTGCTGTTGGGCATGGAGCGCGCAATCGCCGATGGTGCGGCCAAGACCGGCGACGCGGCGACGGCGCGGGACTTTGCCGACCGGGCGGCAAGGCGCGGCGCGGCGATCGAGCGCTGGCTGTGGAGCGAGGCCGAGGGGCGCTATGGCGATTACGACGTCAAGCGGCGGCAGCTTCGTGGCGGGGTGACGGCGGCGACCGCCTATCCGCTGTTCGTCGGGCTGACGACGGGCGCGCGGGCCGACCGGGTGGCGGCGACGATCGAGCGGCAATTGCTGGCGCCGGGCGGGCTGCGATCGACGCTGGTCGATACCGGACAGCAATGGGACAAGCCCAATGGCTGGGCCCCGCTGCAATGGATCGCGGTCAGCGGGCTGGACCGTACCGGCCACAAGCCATTGGCGGACACGATTTCGCAGCGGTTTCTGGCAAGCGTCGCGCGCGAATATGCGGCGTCGGGCAAGCTGGTCGAGAAATATGACGTCGAGGAGGTCCGGCCGGGCGGGGGCGGCGAATATCCGCTGCAGGACGGGTTCGGGTGGACCAACGGGGTCACGCGGGCGCTGATGGTGCGGGCCGGGCGGTAGGTTTTCGGCCAAAGGTCACAAAGGTCACACTTGCGACGTGGTTGTGGTGGGTGTGGTTGACGATTGTTGTGAACGTCGCGCGCTCAGCCACAGATTGGCGGTACCCCCGCGCAGGCGGGGGGCCAGGGACACATGCGCAAGTCGTTGTTCTGCTTGGCTCTGGACCCCCGCCTGCGCGGGGGTACGGTGGATTGGTGGCCCAGCGCACGGTGTGCGCGGAGGTCTCAACTTGACATGGAGCGATGCTGTCCACGCGGCCGCGAAAAAAGAAGCGGGACCCCGGATCAAGTCCGGGGTGACGTTGTGGGTTGGGTTGGGGGCGGACCTGTCAAAGAGCGGTTCAGGCCTGGCAGTCTGCGTCCCTGTAGGAAAGGCCTACGCCGTCCACGCGGCGGCGTCGTCCTGTTGGCCGATCAGCGCGAGGCCGTGGGCGACAGAGGTCAATTCGTTGCCCGAGGCCAGCCGGTCCTGCCCGAACCGGTCGGCGAAGGCGCGACGGATGGCGGGGGTGAGCGAGGTGCCGCCGGTCAGGAACACGCGGTCGATCGCGCTGGCTGCCAACCCGGCGGCGTCGAGCGCGCGGTCGACGGTCGCCATGATGCGGGCGAGGTCGTCGGCGATCCAGTGCTCGAACTGGTCGCGGGTCACCTCCGCCTCGATCGCGATGCCGCCCCCTTCGAAGGTGAAGGTGGCGGCGTTGCCCTTCGACAGGGCGCGCTTCACCTGTCCGACCGCGTCGTACAGGGGATAGCCCTGTTCGCCCTCGATCACCGCGATCATCCGTTCGATGGCGTCGGGGTCGGTCGCGGCGCGGCGCAATTTGTCGAGTTCGGCCATGGTCTTGCGGTTGCGCATCAGTGCGAGGCGCGACCAGTCGGTGAAGTCGGTGAAATGGCCCGCCGGAATTTCCAGCACCTTGTCGAACGAGCGATAGGTGCCACCCTTGCCGAGCAGCGGCAGGACGAGTTTGTCGAGGATGCGGCGGTCGAACTGGTCGCCGGCGATGCCGATACCGGCATGGCCGAGCGGCTGGGCGCGCCGGTCGGCACCGGGCGCTTCGAGGCGGACCACCGAAAAGTCGCTGGTGCCGCCGCCGAAATCGGCGACGAGGATGGTGGCGGCTTCGCGCAGGGTCGCGGCATGGCTGAACGCGGCCCCGAGCGGTTCGTAGACATAGAGGATTTCAGCACCCAGCGCAGCGAACATCGCGTCGTAGCGCTGACGGGCGAGCGCTTCGTCGGGGCGGTGGCCGGCATAGGTGATCGGGCGGCCGACGACGATCCGCTTCGCGTTGGTGAGGGCACCCTGCGCGCGGGCCGCCAGCCGGTCGAGAAAGGCGCGGCCGAGATCCTCGAACCGGTAGCGTTTGGTGAAGATCGGTGCGGTGTCGAAGCTGGGGCTGGCTGCGACCGATTTGAACGATTGCAGGAAGCGGCAACCTTCCGGAAAATGGAGATATTCGTCGATCGCCCATGGACCGGCTTCGACCGCGATGCCGCCGGGAACGTCGTCCTGCCAGAAGCACAGCGCCGAGCGGAAGACCGGATCGGCACCGTCGGGACCGTCGAGCGGGACCAGCTGCGCATCGTCGGCCGTCGCGCGGGCGAGGACGGAATTGGTCGTGCCGAAATCTAGGCCGAGGGACATGGGGAAGCTCCGGGCAGCGGCGGGCCGCCGTACACCGGTTGCGCGGGTTTGTCTCGGGGGTGTTGGGGGTCGCCCCCGTCTCGCACCGTCGCCACGGACCAGGACCAATCCACAGTCAGCGATACCCAAGGAATTTTGTCATTCCCGCGCAGGCGGGAATCCATGGACGCCGACGGTTTGGCTGGATTCGCGACCTTGGCGTATCATGGACTCCCGCCTGCGCGAGAGTAACGAAAGGGGATGGAACGCTATTCCTGCGCCCAACGAACTCCATATCGATCCGGCTTGGGTCATGGGCCTGTTGGACAGGCTGATAGCCGCCAAGCGCTAGGGTCAGGACTCGTTGATTACAGCCAGAAGATGATGGTGGCAGCCAGGGCGATGGCGG
>NZ_LMLN01000013.1:0-19663 GCF_001421915.1 Sphingomonas sp. Leaf62
TGGACTTCGAGCGGCAAGCGCAGGTAGCTTAACCTCGTGTCTACCAGACCGGCAGCAGCTCAAACAAACGAAATCCGCCGTGCGGCTTCCGGTGACCTAAGTAACTTACACTACGCTCAGCGCTGGGTCACGACCCGGATAAACTCACACATACATAATCAAATCCACTACAGCGCTCCTGGAGCATTGCTGGCGACCGACGAGCCCTACGTGGACTAGCCTGCTGCTAGGAGATTTTGGACGTCCTCTGGCACAGGACCAAAAGCACCCTCGCGGGAAAGCAGGGCCAACCACTCCGCCGCAGGGTCTACCCTGTCGGAGCTCTGCGCAGGCGCAGCCTGCCAAATAGAAAGATGCCTCAGGTCGGCAGATGTAATCCGCCTTCCCAAGACCTCACCATTGAACACTGCGGAGCTCGCGCTGTAGCGCTCTCGCAGGTACTGCACGACATGTTTCCGAATCGCCGCCATCGGCAGAGACGCCGCTGCCTCAAGCAGGGCTGCGCGGTTACGCCCGGTTACAGACGTTCCGCTCAACAGTCGCACGATCTTGGCCAACTCGGACACAGGCAACATACTGAGCGTTGCATCCATCGATAACGCTGGAGATGACAGGGCTTCGCGGACGTGTCGCGCCTCTAACCCCCTACTCGTCTGAACCAACTCTTTCAGACCTAAATGGGATGGAACGCGCGACATCACGGCATTCATATGCTTCGTGGCGACAACAGCGTAGACGCGGTCGAACACACGCGAATAAGCATCGATTTGAGCATCTAGCCGGGAAAGCCTGTCCGCGCTGGACTTCACTTCGTAGCACGTGAGTTCGGTTCCGACGGTAACTACATCCGCACGGCGGGCCCATTTTTCGACAGCCAGTTCAGATATAATCGAACACGAGCGCAGATCGCCACCACTACGAAGATGGGTCAGCAGCGCTACCTTAGCAAAATCTTCGGGTGATTCCTGTGCCATCTGGTGCGCCCTAAATCACGCAGAGCATGACAATGCAACATCGGAGGGGCCGCTACGACCCCTCAAATCTGCCCCACACACCTGCCCCACAATCATTAAGATTGTTGGCGCAACATGTTGATATTCAAGGAAAGTTCAAAACTGGCTGGGGCGGCAGGATTCGAACCTACGAATGCCGGTACCAAAAACCGGTGCCTTACCGCTTGGCGACGCCCCAGCGACCGCGGCTGGCGCGGTGGAGGGAGGCACTAGGGGGATTGTCGATGTTGTGCAACCGGGATTGTGCGGGAAACCTGTGCGCTCTGGGTCGTTGAGGCGGGGCATAGTCAAGAAGGAAAGCCGATGTCCGACAAGAGCCCCACCGAAATCCGCGAAGCCATGTGGAAGGCGATGGCGGCCAGCCCCTATGTCATGCTCGGGCTGACCGGCAAGCACCAGCACGACGAACCGATGTATGCCGTGCTGGACGAGGACGCCGACAGCGAGTTCTGGTTCTATACCAAGCGCGACAACCGGGCGGCGGAAGGTGGTCCGGCGATGGTGCAGTTCATCGCCAAGGGGCATGACCTGTTCGCCTGCATCAGCGGTACGCTGACCGAAGAGACCGACACCGCGTTGATCGACAAATATTGGTCGAAGCAGGTCGAAGCCTGGTACGAACAGGGCCGGCAGGACCCGTCGCTGCTGATGCTGCGGTTCGATCTCGACAGCGCAGAAATCTGGGAAACCGATCAGTCGCTGCTCGGCAAGCTGAAGATGTTCACCGGCCAAACGATCAAGGGTCGCGACGAGGCCGGCAATCACGCCAAGGTCGACGTCTGAACGAAAAAAGGGCGGGGGTTACGCGCCCCCGCCCTTTCTTCTAAATCGCTGCGTTGGAGATCATCCGCCGTGGCGGGCGATCCATTCCTCCAGCACCGGCGCGATGCGATTGCGCCATTTCGAACCGTTGAAGATGCCGTAATGGCCGACTTCGGGTGCAAGATGGTATTGCTTCATACCCTCCGGCAGCGCGGTCGCCAGCGTGAGCGCGGCACGGGTCTGGCCCAAGCCCGAAATATCATCGCGCTCCCCTTCGATCGCGAGGATCGCGGTGTCGGTGATCGCGCCCGGATCGACCGGCCGCCCGCGATGCAGCATCGTGCCTTCGGGCAGGGCATGGGTCTGGAACACCACGTCGATCGTCTGCAGATAGAATTCGGCGGTCATGTCGCAGACCGCGCGATATTCCTCGTAGAAGCGCTGCGTAGTCCCCGCCCCTTCACCATCGCCCTGCACCAGATGCTTGAACATCTCGTAATGCGAAATCATGTGGCTGCCGAGGTTCATACTCATGAACCCGGCAAGTTGCAGGAAGCCCGGATAGACGCGGCGACCGGCACCGGCATAGGTCATCGGTACGGTCGCGATGACATTCTGTTCGAACCACGCGTGCGGACGTTCGGTCGCCAGCGTGTTGACCGCGGTCGGGGCCTCACGCGTGTCGATCGGCCCGCCCATCATGGTCAGCGTGCGCGGACGGTTGGGATGCCGGTCCGCCCCCATCAGCGCGGTCGCAGCATAGACCGGAACCGAGGGCTGACACACCGCCAGAACATGCGCGCGCGCATCGCCGGTCTCGCCCATCTTTTCGAGGAATGCGGTGACGTAATCGATGTAATCGTCGAGATCGAACCGCCCCGCCGACAACGGCACCAACTTCGCATCGCGCCAGTCGGTGATGTAGACATCGGCGCTCGGCAGCATCCGTTCGACGGTGCCGCGCAGCAGCGTGGCATAGTGGCCGCTCATCGGCGCGACGATCAGCAGCTTGGGACCGCCCTCGACACCTTCGCGTACGAAGCGCTTCAACTGGCCGAACGGGCGGCGCAGCACGATTTCCTCGCGTACCGCCACCGTCCGCCCGTCGACGACGGTGCTGGTCAGGTTGAAGGCGGGTTTGCCGCGCGGGGCAGAAGCATGGGCGAAGACGGCGAGCGCCGAGCCCAATACCGGTCCGCCGCCGAAATAGGCGAAGGGATTGCTGGGATTCTGCAGCAGGCCAGCCCCGAAATTCGCCATCGCGCTGGCACCGGCCAGCAACGATCGTTGCCATTCATAAGCGTTATACAACATGGGCATCCCCGAAACTGGTCTGACGGGGACTACCCCTACCAGTAAAAATATAGCGATTCGTTGCCACCGGCAACGCTCCGAACGTCGTACACCAAATCCCGTACCAAAACGGTAAGGGTGATCCGGCGCCGGATCGGTCGATACGTGTAAGCAACGAAGTGGCGCAGAGGTTCCCTTTGCGGTCGGTTCGCACAACCGCTAAGCCGCGCGCCATGGCAGATCCGGCCCCCGCCCCCGACCGTTCGAAGATGCTGCCGGCGCTCCGGCTCGTCTGGCGATTCACCTTTCGCTATAAGCCGCAACTGGCCGGCGCCCTGGTGTCGCTGGTCACCGCCGCGCTGGCCACGTTGTGGATCCCGCGCACGTTCAAGCAGGTGGTCGACAATGGATTCGCGGCGGGCGCGGACCTCAGCCGGATCGGCACCTATTTCGAAGGGCTGCTGGGCGTGGTCGTCGTGCTGGCGATCGCCACCGCCGGGCGTTTCTATTTCGTGTCGTGGCTGGGCGAACGGACCGTCGCCGACCTGCGCATGGCGGTGCATCGCAACCTGCTGACGCTGTCGCCCGGCTGGTTCGAGGAGAACCGGCCGTCCGAGATCGCGTCGCGGCTGACCGCCGATACCGCGATCGTCGAGGGGATCGTCAGCACGACGGTATCGATCGCGCTGCGCAACCTGTTGGTCGGGATCGGTGGGGTGCTGTACCTGTTCGCGCTCGCGCCCAAGCTGGCGATCTACCTGATCGTCGGCATTCCCGTGATCGTGCTGCCGATCATGTGGCTGGGCGGCCGCGTGCGCAAATTGTCGCGATCGAGCCAGGACCGGATCGCCGATATCGGGTCGATCGCGTCGGAAACGCTGGGCGCGATGAAGATCGTGCAGGCGTTCGGGCAGCAGCATCGCGAGGGCGACCGGTTCGACGCCGCCGTCGATCGCGGGTTCGAAACCGCCAAGAAGCGGTTCGCGACGCGCGCGATCATGACCGCCTTCGTCATCGGCATGTTGTTCGCCGCGATCACGCTCATCATGTGGGATGCGGTCAGCGACGTGGCGGCGGGACGGACGACCGGCGGCGCGATCACCGCGTTCGTCATCACCGCCGCGCTGGTCACCGGATCGTTCGGCGCGCTGACCGAAGTCTATGGCGACCTGTTGCGTGCATCGGGTGCGGCCGGGCGGCTGGCCGAGTTGCTGGCCGAGCGGCCGGTGATCGCCGCGCCGCCGCAGCCGATCGCGCTGCCCGAACCGGCGCGGGGCGCATTGTCGTTCCGCGACGTCACCTTCCACTATCCGACGCGGCCCGACGTCGCGGCACTGGCAGACTTTACGCTCGACGTGACGCCCGGCGAAACCGTGGCGGTGGTCGGCCCGTCGGGGGCGGGCAAGTCGACACTGTTCCAGCTGATCCAGCGCTTCTACGACCCGGCATCGGGCGTGGTGGCAGTAGACGGTGTCGATGTGCGCGACGCCGATCCCGAAGCCGTCCGGGAACGGATCGCGATGGTACCGCAGGAAACGGTGATCTTCGCCGCCTCCGCCCGCGACAATCTGCGCTATGGTCGCTGGGACGCGAGCGACGACCAGCTCTGGGCCGCTGCCGATGCCGCCAATGCGACGAGTTTTCTGCGCGCGCTGCCCGACGGGCTCGACACGTTTCTGGGCGAAGGCGGTGCGCGGCTGTCGGGCGGGCAGCGGCAACGGGTGGCGATCGCCCGCGCGTTGCTGCGCGATGCGCCGCTGCTGCTGCTCGACGAGGCGACCTCGGCGCTGGATGCCGAGAGCGAGCGGCTGGTGCAGGATGCGCTCGACCGGCTGATGGCGGATCGCACGACGCTGGTGATCGCGCACCGGCTGGCGACCGTCCGGGCGGCATCGCGGATCATCGTCATGGATCATGGCCGGATCGTCGAAACCGGCCGGCATGGCGAATTGATCGCGCAGGGCGGGCTCTATGCGCGGCTGGCGAATTTGCAGTTTCACGAAGCGGGTTGAGGGTTTGGCGGTCACCCGACACCCCTCCGCCCGGTTCGAGCAGCTTCGAGCGTAGTCGAGAAGCGGCTCGAACCGAAGGGCTGACGCTCGCGCGGTCCCCGTCACGCCACCGCCGCGACCAGTTCCCCTGCCCGTCCCTGCAATTGCTCGCTCAGCGTCGCCAACCCGCCGACCAGCCGGGTGAGCGTGCCCGCCTGATCGCCGATCCCGTCGGCCGCCGCCGCGATGCCGCTGGCCCGTGCGTCGATATCGGCACCGGCGCCGCGCGCTTCCTCTACCCGGACCGCGATCGCCTGCGTCGTGGCGCGCTCGGCGGCGATGGCGGTGGCGATGGTCGTCGTGATTACGCCGATCGCGGCGATGGCGGACTGGACCGCTCGCTGTCCGCCGGTGACGTCGTCGAGCAGCACGCGGGCGGCATCGACCCGGCAGGCGATATCGCCCGCCGCCGTCTCGGTCTGGCGGGCCAGCGACTTCACCTCGCCCGCGACGACCGCGAAACCCTGCCCCGCCGCCCCGGCGCGCGCCGCCTCGATCCCGGCATTCAGGGCCAGCATGTTCGTTTGCCGGGTCAGGCCGCGGATCAGGTCCAACATCGCCTCGATCGTGGTCGCGACGTCGGACAGCGACTGGACATGCCCCCGGTTGCGTTCGACCAGATCGACGGCGTCATGACGCAGCCGGTCGGCATGATCGGTATCGCGGGTGATCCGTTCGAACGAGGCGGCGAGCGCGCGTCCGCGCTGTTCGATGTCGACCATGCCTCGCGCTGTCTGATGCGCCGCCGCCGCGACCGACATCGCCCCGCCGCGCGTCGTCGCCGCACGATGATCGAGGTCGGCCGCTACCTGCCCGATGGCGATGCAGGCCATACCGATATCGGACGACAACTGCCGGATCCCGGTTTCGAAGGCATGCGCCGCCTGTCGCACCCGTTCCGCACGGGTACGCGCCTCGACCGACATGTCGCCATGCCAGCGCGCCGCCATCCGCAGCAGCCGCGTCGCGTCGAGCAGGCCGGCGAACACGCCGTCGCGCACCAGCACGACGCCGTCGTCGCTGTGCAGGCCGACCAGTTCGGGCACCGGCGTATCGGCATCGGCGATCATCGCCCGGCGCACCAGACGCGTCGTGCTCGCGCAAAAACTCGGATTGTCGAGCAGCGCATGGCCGAACGGATTGAACAGCAGCGCGCGGACATCGACCTCACGCAAGATCCCCACCGGCCGACGCTGCGCATCGAGCACCGCCAGCAGCCGCAGGTCGTGATGCGCGCGAAACCGCTCGACGATCGCGCTCAGCGTCGCATCCTGCCCGATGGTCAGATGCTCGGCGGCAATACCGGGGTCGAGGCGGGAGAGAGCGGTCATCACCCGACCGACCTAGGGGGCGGATGGTAAACCGGCGACTAACCGGGCGTGACACCGCGATGACACACCCGGTTTTTTTGTTATCGGCCGGTCGTCAGTGCTTGCGCCCTTGATGCCGGATATTGGCGGGACGACCGCGACGCTTCAGCACGCGCTGTGGCGGCCCCCTGCGCCGGTCGCCGCCGCCACCGCCCGCCGATCCCTTGCCATCGGGCAGTTCGAACCGCAGCGCCCCCGACACCGGATTGGCTTCGGCCAGCCGGAGCGACAGGCGCTGGCCGGCGCTGAACGTCTCGCCGCTATGGTCGCCGATCAGCGACTGCGACGTTTCGTCGAACCGGAAATATTCGGCGCCGAGGTCGCGTGCCGGGACCAGCCCGTCGCCGCCCACCCCCTCGATCGTCGCGAAGAAGCCGAACGAAGCGACGCCGGTGATCCGCGCCTCCATCACCGTGCCGACATGTTCGGCCAGATAGGCGGCGACGTAGCGGTCGACCGTCTCGCGCTCCGCCTCCATCGCGCGGCGTTCGAGGCCGCTGATCGCCTCGCCCACCCGTTCCATATTGGCCGCATCGTCGGCGGGCAGCGCGCCTTCGCCAAGCTTGTAGCTGCCGACCAGCGAACGGTGGACGATCAGATCGGCATAACGCCGAATTGGCGAGGTAAAGTGCGCGTAGCTGCCGAGGCTCAGGCCGAAATGGCCATGGTTCTGCGGGCCGTAAAATGCCTGCGTCTGGGTACGCAGCACCTGCTCCATGACCTGCGGCTTGAAATCGGCATCGCCGATCCGCGTCAGCACATGGTTGAACGTCGCCGGGCGGATCACCTGCCCCAGCGCGAACGGCACGTCGAAGGTTTCGAGATAGTCCTTCAGCGCCACCAGCTTTTCGCGCGTCGGCGGTTCGTGGACGCGGTACATGACCGGGGCCTTCTTCGCCTCAAGCGCTTTCGCGGCGGCGACGTTGGCGGCGATCATGAAATCCTCGATCAGCCGCATCGAATCGAGCCGTTCGCGCGGGGCGACCGAAAGAATGCGCCCCTTTTCGTCCAGCACGATCCGCCGTTCGGGCAGGTCGAGGTCGAGCGGCTCGCGATGCGCCCGTGCCTTCGCCAGCGCAACCCAGCAGCCCCAGAGCGGCTTCAGCGCACCGTCGATCAGGTCGCGCGCGACCGGCGCATCGGCGACGCCGTCGATCGCGGCCTGCGCATGTTCATAGGCGATGTTCGCCGCGACCCGGATTACCGCGCGGGTGAAGCGCCAGTCCTTGAGCTTGCCGTCTTTCGCAATCGTCAGGTGGCAGACCAGCGCCGCGCGGTCCTGCCCGGCTTTCAGCGAGCAGACGTCCGCCGACAGGATTTCGGGCAGCATCGGCACGACCCGGTCGGGGAAATAGACGCTGTTGCCGCGCGACCGCGCCGATTTGTCGAGGTCCGAGCCGGGGCGAACGTAATAGGACACGTCGGCAATCGCCACGATCGCGCGCCAGCCGCCGTCATTGTCGGCACTGTCGTCAGGACTGGCCCAGACGGCATCGTCATGGTCGCGCGCATCAATCGGATCGATCGCGACGATCGGCAGGTGGCGCAGATCTTCACGATCGTCGCCGAGCGGATACCCGGCGACCTTGCGCGCCTCCGCCAGCACTTCGTCCGGAAACACATCGGGGATGCCGTGCTTGTGGATCGCGATCAGCGAGAAGCTGCGCGCTTCGAACGGATCGCCCAGCCGTTCGACCACGCGCGCGGTGATGCGCGGCGGGCGGCCGCCCAGCGCCGCCAGCACCAGATCGCCCGGCGCAGCGCCGCCGGCGTCGGTCACCGGCACCTCGCGGCGCTCCTTCTTGTCTACGCCCTGCAACCACAGCTTGTCGCCCTCGGCCCGCAGCACACCCAGCACGGCATCGGCGGCGCGGTCGAGCTTCTTCATCGGATAGGCGGCCCAGCCCGCCCCCGCCTCTTCGGTGCGCGCGAGGATGCGGTCGCCGATGCCCAGTGCACTGCGCCGCCCGCGTTCGCGCACCCGGACGCGCGGCGGCGGCGTCTCCGCCTCCCACCGTTCGGGCACCGCCCAGATATTGCCGCCGTCATCGACATCGGCGACGCGCAGCACGGTGACCTTCGGCAGACCGCCCATCTTGTGGAACGCCCGACCGGGGGCGCTGTCGATCAGGCCTTCGTCGGCCATGTCCTTCAGCATCGCCTTCAGCGATATCTTCTGCTGCGCCGACAGGCCGAAGGCGCGCGCGATCTCGCGCTTGCCCGCCGGTGTGTCGGACGTCTGGATGAAATCAAGGATCTGCTCGCGGGTGGGCAGGCCGGGCGGCGTTTTGGTGCGTACCATCGACCACGACATAGGACGTGCCAGGCCCGGGACCAATGGCGTATCGCGCATGGGAGCCGAAGGGCTGCCCGTCCGTTAGGCCGCCGAGCTTAATCGAACACAGGAAACGGTCATGGGAATCTTCGAACGCATCAAGACGCAGATCTTCGGCAAGGACGGCGGCCCGTTCGGCGACAATTATCTGGGAAAGAAGAAGGAAGCGCCGGCACCGCAGCCGGCGCCCGCACCAACCCCGACCCAGCAGCACGCGCCGGCACCCGCCCCCGCTGCCCCCGCCCCGGCCGCCCCGGCCGCGCCGCAGCCGGTCGACCCGATGACCGCGATCGAACGGATCGCGCAGCAGAAGGGCAACCCGGCGCTGAACTGGCGGACGTCGATCGTCGACCTGATGAAGCTGCTCGATCTCGACTCCAGCCTCGACAACCGCAAGGAACTGGCGACCGAACTGGGCTATACCGGCGCAAAGGACGGCAGCGCCGAGATGAATATCTGGCTGCACAAGGCGGTATTGCAGGAACTGGGCAAGGCAGGCGGTCAGGTACCAGGCAATCTGAAGGATTGACCCCAACTGCCCTCTCCCCTTCAGGGGAGAGGGATACCGAAGCTTGCCAGCTTCGCTGGCTAGCGAAGGTTGGGAGAGGGGCAAAGCGAGCCTGAAGCCCGTGCGCTGGCATGCAAACGCCACCCCCCTCTCCCAGCTATAACTAAGCCTTTGCTTCGCAACGCCCAAGTCTTCGCATCCCTCTCCCCCTTGGGGGAGAGGAAGCAATACCAGTCAATACGCCCGCCCGATCAACACCCGCTCCACCGCCGGCGCACCCGTAAACACGCACGGGCCGTCGTCGCACCCGGTCTGCCCGAGCGGCGCGTTGCGGATGGTCAGCTTCAACCCCTTCAGTCGCTGCACGACCGTTTCCAATGCGTCGCCGGTCGGCTTCGACCAGCGGACATCGACCCAGCCGGGATTCCTGATGCCCTCGGCAAAATGCGCCTCGACGCCGGCCCAGTCGTCGATGGGGACGATCTGTGCCCGGAGCCGGTCGGTCGACTGTCCCAGCAACGTCGCCTGAATATCGCCGAGCGTCTCGCCGATCGACGCCGCGAAATCGGCCTGCGCCACGACCTGCGAATCGAGCTTGCCATCGGCGCGGTACAACCGGTCACGACGCACGACCGAGACATTGCCGCCGGCCATGTCGCGCCCGCCGACTTCGACGATCACCGGCGCGCCCTTCTTGACCCAGCCCCAGCGCTTGGTCGCTGCCTTGGCAGGCTTCAGGTCGAGCAGCGCACGGACCGGTTCGCCGAGCGCAGTCTGCTTCGCCAGCGCCGCCTGCAATTCACGGCAATAGGCGATCAGCGGTTCGTCCTCGGGCGCGTCGCGCAGCATCGGCACGATCACCACCTGCCACGGCGCGATCGCCGGCGGCACGCGCAGCCCGTCATCGTCGCCATGCACCATGATGACCCCGCCGATCATCCGCGTCGACACGCCCCAACTGGTCGTGTTGGCATGTTCGAATTGCCCTTCGGCGTTCTGGAAGCGGATATTCTGGGCATGGGCGAAATTGGTGCCTAGGAAATGCGAGGTGCCCGCCTGCAACGCCTTGCCATCCTGCATCATCGCTTCGATGCTGTAGGTCGCGACCGCTCCGGGGAAGCGTTCATTCTCCGGCTTCTCGCCCGCGATCACATGCAGGCCGAGACAGGTCTCGGCAAACTCGCGATAGACTTCGAGCATCTTCAGCGTCTCTTCGCGCGCCTCCTGGGCGGTGGCATGGGCGGTATGCCCTTCCTGCCACAGGAATTCGGCGGTGCGCAGGAACATGCGGGTGCGCATTTCCCAGCGGACGACGTTCGCCCATTGGTTGATCAGCACCGGCAGGTCGCGCCACGACTGCACCCAGCGCGAGAACGCGGTGCCGATCACCGTTTCGCTGGTCGGGCGCACGACCAGCGGCTCCTCCAGCTTGGCTTCGGGGTCGGGGGTCAGTCCACCCTTGCCATCGGCGATCAGCCGGTGATGGGTGACGACCGCCATTTCCTTGGCGAAACCGTCGACATGCTCGGCTTCCTTCTCGAAATAGGAGAGCGGGATGAACAGCGGGAAATAGCAATTCTCATGCCCCGTCGCCTTGATCCGGTCGTCGAGCAGCCGCTGGATCCGTTCCCAGATGCCATAGCCCCATGGCCGGATGACCATGCACCCGCGTACCCCGGATTCCTCGGCTAGATCGGCCTCGGCGATGACGGCTTGATACCAGGCGGCGAAATCCTGTTCGCGGGTGACGTTGAGAGCATGCTTCATGGGACCGGGCGATAGCGGCAAACGGGGCCGTTCGCCAAGCGGCGATACGCGCGTCCACCGCGACGCGGGCTTCGTGGGGTGGCGTCGCTGCGTGACAGGCTGTAGGTGCCCCCCATGCCTGGCGACCGCATCCTGAAGGGGCTGGCGCTCCGCCTGCTCGCGATCTTCTTTCTGTCCACCATGTCCGCACTGGTGAAGTTGGCGGAGACGCGCGGCGCGTCGCTGCCCGAAACCATGTTCTATCGCCAGCTATGCGCGCTGCCGATCGTGCTGGCGTTCGTCGCCGCCGGACCCGGCCTGAAATCGCTGCGCACCACCCGGATCAAGGGGCATTTGACGCGGTCGATGATCGGGCTGGTCGGCATGGTCTTCACCTTCGGCGCGGTCCTGCTGCTGCCACTGGCGGAGGCGACGACGTTCCAGTTCACCGTGCCGATCTTCGCGACGCTGCTCGGCGCACTGGTGCTGCGCGAACCGACCGGCTGGCAGCGGTGGAGCGCGGTGCTGGTCGGGTTCGTCGGCGTGCTGGTCGTGGCGCAGCCGGGCAGCAGCCATGTGCCGCTGTTCGGGGCGTTCGTCGGGTTGATGGCGGCGCTGTTCGTCGCGCTGGTCGCGATCGCGCTGCGGCAGTTGCGCGACGAGCCGGCTGGGACGACGGTTTTCTGGTTCTCGACGCTGACCCTGCCGTTCATCGCCACCGCCTACGCCTTCAACATCCGGTCACATGACTCGCTGACATGGGCAAACCTGATCGCGATCGGCATGGTCGGCGGTATGGGGCAGATCGCATTGACCGCCGCGTCGCGTGCGGCACCGGTCGCGACGGTGGTGCCGATGGATTATTCGGGGCTGATCTGGGCGACCGTCTACGGCTGGCTGTTGTTCGGGGTGCTGCCGACGTCGATGACGTGGGTCGGTGCGCCGATCATCATCGCCAGCGGCCTGTTCATCGTGTGGCGCGAACACCGTCTCGGCCGGCAAAAGGTGCGGTCGATGGTCGAGGAGGACTGATTCAGTCCTCGATCTCGCCACGGACCTGCGCATGGGCGAGCAGCGCGAACAGAATGCTGCCGCCGACGATATTGCCGAACAGGACGGGGACGAAGAACGTCGCCGCCTGCATCGCGCCCATGTCGCCATGCAGGACCAGCACCCACATTTCCGCCGAACCCGCGACGATATGGGCAAAGCCGCCGAGATCGATCAGCCCGGTCAGCAGCACGATCAGCGTGATCTTCTGCCCCTCCGCGCTCGGCAGCGTCCACACCACGCTCGCCAGCAGGATGCCCGACGGGATGCCGGCCAGAAACCCGGCAAGCCCGCGATGGTCGAAGATCGCGCCGCTGACCCGGACCAGTTCGTCCGCCTGCTCGACGCCAAGCCCGCCGAGCATCGCGAAGCCGGCAAAGGCGAAGGTCCCGACGAGGTTCGCCGCCAGCACGATCGCCCATAACCGCAAGGTTCGCAGCAGGTTGCGCCCCGTCGGCTCGGTCGCCAGCGGCAATACCGCCGACAGCGTGCTTTCCGTGAACAGCTGCATCCGGCCAAGAATGACCACAACGAACCCCAGCGAATAGCCGAGCGCCTGCAACAGCGGCGTCCATGGCCCGTCCGGCACCGCGGTATCCATCACCGCCTTGCCCAGCAGCGACAGGCCAATGGCGATGCCCGCGGTAATCCCCGACCACATCAGCGACGCGGCCGGGCGTTCCAGTTCCTCGATCCCCTGCCGTCGCACGACTTCGTGGACGATCAGCGCCGATGCGGCACGCCGGTCGTCGACGACCTCTTCCTGTTTGGGGTTCAGGGCTACTTTTTGTTCTTCATCGGCAATTTCGGGCGGGGATGATTGCGGATCGGCCATAGGCAAAAGGCAACCGTCGGTGGACCGGCCGGTTCCGCCAGCGTCAGGCGCGGGGTCGTGCCGCCGCCAGCAGCGCACGGGCGCGGACGAACATTTCCGCTCGGTGCGCGACGATCAGACCCCAGCCCAGCGCCATGAACGCGTCGGTCAGCGTGGTCGCGCTCATGTGCAGCGCGCTAGCCCCGCCCTCGGCCATGACCTCCTTCAGCACCGTGCGCGCCGCCAGCAGACCGAACAGGAACAGGAATGCGGCGGGCGATTGCCGGTGGCTGAGCCGGTGGGTTTCCGGGTCGATTTCGATGTGCATCAACCGGCCGCGCTGCCAGCCGAGCACCAGTCCGGCGACCGCCGCGATCGCGCAGACCGCCACGCCCCAGCCGGTCGGCGGCATCGATCCGAACAGCGCGACCGCGACGACGGTGACGATGACCGGCACCACCCACAAGGTCTCGAACCGCAGCCGGCGCAGACCCCGCCCCCGCCACCAGCGCAGCGACAGGATCAATACCGCGACCGCGATCGGGATCAGTTTCGGCCACCAGTCCATCTCGGTATCTCCTCCGTCCCGCCCGGCCACCGGGCGGGACGGAGCAGACTATTCCGCCGCCTCCGCGACCGGCGCAACGCTTTCCTTCCACGCCAGCACCGGCTTGCGCGCCGCCAGCGTTTCGTCGAGCCGACGACGCGGGGCGAAGTGCGGCGCGGACTTGAGCGCGGCATCGCCCGCCTTGGCGCGTTCGCCGACCGACTTGAGCGCGCCGATGAACTGGTCGAGCGCCGCCTTGCTCTCGGTCTCGGTCGGTTCGACCAGCATCGCGCCGTGGACGACCAGCGGGAAATACACCGTCATCGGGTGATAGCCCTCGTCGATCAGGCCCTTTGCCACGTCGAGCGTCGAGAAGCCCTCGGCAAGGTTCGCATCGCTGAACAGCGCCTCGTGCATGCACGGCCCACTCTTGCCGAACGGCGCGTCGAGCGTGTCGTCGAGGCTGCGCAGGACATAGTTGGCGTTGAGCACCGCGTCTTCCGACACCTGCTTGAGGCCATCCGCGCCGTGGCTCAGGATGTACGACAAGGCACGGGTAAACATGCCCATCTGACCGTGGAACGCGACCATCCGGCCGAAGCTGTCGGCATGATGCTCACCGGCGATTTCTTCCTCGACCAGCACGAACTTGCCGTCCTGCTTCTCGACGAAGGGCAGCGGCGCGAACGGGGTCAGCGCCTTCGAGAACACCACCGGCCCCGACCCCGGACCGCCGCCGCCATGCGGCGTCGAGAAGGTCTTGTGCAGGTTGATGTGCATCGCATCGACGCCGAGATCGCCCGGACGCACCCGGCCGACGATCGCGTTGAAGTTCGCGCCGTCGCAATAGACGTATCCGCCCGCCGCATGGACCGCGTCGGAAATTTCCTTCAGATCCCGCTCGAACAGCCCGCAGGTGTTCGGGTTGGTGATCATCACGCCGGCGACGTCCGGACCCAGCCGGTCCTTCAGCGCCTGCGTATCGACGCGGCCATCGGCGGTCGCCGGAATGTCCTTGACGGTGAAACCGGCAAAGGCGGCAGTGGCGGGGTTGGTGCCGTGCGCGCTTTCCGGAACGAGGATGATCTTGCGATGCCCCTCGCCGCGCTTCTCCAGCGCCGCCTTGATCGCGAGGATGCCGCACAGCTCGCCGTGCGCGCCGGCCTTCGGGCTCATCGCGACCGAATCCATGTTGGTCAGCGTCACCAGCCAGTGTGCGAGCTGATGGATCACCTCCAGCGCACCCTGCACCGTGTCGATCGGACCCAGCGGGTGGAGATCGGCGAAGCCGGGCAGCCGCGCCATCCGCTCGTTCAGGCGCGGATTATGCTTCATCGTGCACGACCCCAGCGGAAACAGGCCGAGGTCGATCGCATAATTCTGCCGCGACAGGCGGGTATAGTGGCGCACCGTTTCCGGCTCCGACAGGCCGGGCAGGCCGATCGCGCTCTTGCGGGCATGGCCGCCCAGCCGCGCCGCGACCTTCGGCGCTTCGTCGAAATCGACGCCGGTCGTCTCGGCCGACCCGATCTCGAAGATCAGCGCCTCTTCGAGCATCAGCGCGCGGTTGCCGGTGAAGGTCGTCTGGCCCTCGCCCGTTGCCTCGCCCATGGCCGGACGCCAGCCGCTCTGGTTCACGCTCATGCCAGTACCTCCGTCAGCGCCGCTGCCAGCGCTTCGATATCTTCCACGGTCACCGTTTCGGTCACCGCCACGACCAGCCCGTTCGCCAGCGCATCCTCACCCGGATAGAGCCGGCCAAGCGACACGCCCGCCAGCACGCCGCGATCGGCGAGTTCGCGCACCACCGGCCGTGCTTCGCTCGGCAGCTTCAGCGTGAATTCGTTGAAGAACATGTCGTTGACCAGCTCGACGCCCGGTATCTGCGTCAGCCGCTCGGCCGCCGCGCACGCCTTGGCGTGATTGACCTCGGCCAGTTGCCGCAGCCCCTTTTCCCCGAGCAGGGTCAGATGGATCGAGAAGGCGAGCGCGCATAGCCCCGAATTGGTGCAGATGTTCGACGTCGCCTTTTCCCGGCGAATATGCTGTTCACGGGTCGACAGCGTCAGCACGAAGCCGCGCTTGCCCTCGGCATCGACCGTCTCGCCGCACAGCCGGCCCGGCATCTGCCGCACCAGCTTTTCCGAGCAGGCGAACAGCCCGACATAGGGGCCGCCGAATTGCAGGCCGACGCCCAGCGACTGGCCCTCGCCGACGACGATGTCGGCCCCCAGATTGCCCGGTGCCTCAATCGCGCCCAGCGCGACCGGCTCGGTCACGACCGCGACCAGCAGCGCCTTCACCGCATGGGCGGCATCGGCGATGCGTTGCAGGTCGGGGATGCGGCCGAGGATATCGGGATATTGCACGACGACGCACGACGTATCGGCGTCGATCTTCTCGATCAGCCGGTCGTCATCGGTCTGTGCGACCAGCCATGGCGAGGTCGTGTCGAGTACGTCGCCGGTGAACTTCGCCATGGTCTTCGCGACCGAGACGTAATGCGGATGCACCCCGCCCGAAAACACCGCCTTCGCCTTGCGCGTCACCCGGCGAGCCATCGTCACCGCCTCCCAGCAGGCGGTCGACCCGTCGTACATCGACGCATTGGCAACATCGCAGCCGAGCAGCCGCGCGACCTGGCTCTGGAATTCGAAGAGCATCTGCAACGTGCCCTGCGCGATTTCCGGCTGATAGGGCGTATAGGCGGTCAGATACTCGCCGCGCTGGATCAGGTGATCGACGCTGGCGGGCACATGGTGGCGATAGGCACCGCAGCCGAGGAAGAACGGCACCGACCCTGCCGCGACATTCTTCGCCGCCAATGCCGACAGATGCCGCTCGACCGCCAGTTCGCTGGCATGGTTGGGCAGGCCGGGCACCGGCGTGCCCAGCCGTGCGGATTCGGGGACGTCGACGAACAGGTCGTCGATGCTGTCGGCACCGATGACGGCCAGCATCTCGGCGCGATCGGTCGGGGTCAGGGGAAGATAGCGCATGATGGTCCTACTGCAGAACCGCCATCGCATCCGTCATTCCGGCGAAGGCCGGAATCCATGGACACGGGCGGCATCGAAACGTCGGAACGGCCCGTATCCATGGGTCCCGGCCTGCGCCGAGACGACGATGGTGCCGGGCGCGATCCGTTACAGCCGCGCGACGTAGGCGGCGTATTTGTCCTCGTCCATCAACTCACCCAGCTCGCTGTCGTCGCGCAGGGTCAGCTTGAAGAACCAGCCCTCGCCCTCGGGGTCTTCGTTGACCAGCGCGGGATTGTCGGCGAGCGCCGTGTTGCCTTCCAGCACGGTGCCCGATGCCGGGGTATAGACGTCCGACGCGGCCTTGACCGATTCGACGACGGCGGCGTCGTCGCCCTTGGACAGCTGCTTGCCCTCTTCGGGAACATCGACGAACACGATGTCGCCCAGCTGGCCGGCGGCATATTCGGTGATACCGACGGTCGCGACTTCACCGTCGACCTCGATCCATTCATGTTCCTGCGTGAAATAACGGCTCATCCGGCAAGCTCCCTTTAGCGGACGTAACGATGGGGGACGAACGGCATCGGCACGACGCGTGCCGCATGCACCTTGCCGCGCTGGCGCAGCATCACGGTTCCGGCCTCGGCCAGCGCCGGCGGGCAATAGGCCATGGCAATCGGCGCGGAAATGCTCGGCGCGAACCCGCCGGAGGTGACGTGGCCGACGGCATTGCCATCGGCGTCGATCACCTCGGCACCTTCGCGCACCGGCTGGCGACCCTCGATGATCAAGCCGAACCGCTTCGTTTCCGGACCCGCCGCGCGTTCGGCAAGGATATGTTCGGCACCGGGGAAGCCGCCTTCCTCGCGGCGACGCTTCGACAGCGCGAAGCCGAGATCGGCGGCGACCGGCGTGGTGTCGGGGCTGAGGTCATGGCCGTAGAGCGGCAGACCGGCTTCGAGGCGCAGCGAGTCGCGCGCGCCAAGGCCGATCGGCTTGACCTCCGGTTCGGCGCAGATCGCGTCGGCAAAGGCGGTGGCGGCGTCCTCGGGCAGCGAAATCTCGAACCCGTCCTCGCCGGTATAGCCCGAACGGCTGACCCACAACGCATGGCCGTTCCAGTCGAACCCGCCCGCGGTCATGAACGTCAGCGCGGCGACGCCCGGCAGGATGCGTTCGAGCGCATCGACCGCCTTCGGCCCCTGCAACGCCAGCAGCGCGCGGTCGTCGAGATGGTTGAGCGTGATCGCATCGGCGAGATGCTCGCGCAGATGGCCGATATCGTCATATTTGGTCGCGCCGTTGACGACCATGTAGAAGGCGTCCTCGTCGGCGTCCGCGACTTGCGTGACGTCGTCCTCCGCCCTGAGGGGGAACGGGACGCCCGGTTCGGCAACGTCCAGCCGCGTGACCATCAGGTCGTCGAGAATGCCGCCCTGCTCGTCGAGCAGCAGCGAATAGCGCATCTTGGCGGGCTTCAGGATCTTCAGGTCGCCCGGCAGCAACGCTTCCAGCGCCGCCGTTGCGTCCGGTCCGTGGATCAGCAACTGGCCCATATGGCTGACGTCGAACAGGCCGGCGCTCTCGCGGGTCCACAGATGTTCGGCCATGATGCCTTCATACTGGACCGGCATCGTATAGCCCGCGAACGGGACCATCCGTCCACCCTTCGCGCGGTGCCACGCGTCGAGCGGCAGGGTCTGCGGCGGCAGTTCCTCGACGGGATCGCTGCCATCGGCGCGCAGTTCGTGGGCGGGTTCGCTGTTCGGGGCGGTATCGCTCATATGCGCCAGGTCCTTCGTGAATCGGTTCAACGACGCCGGACGGCACAAAAGGTGCCGCATCGGTCGTCGCCCCCTCTGTCACGGAACCTGAGAGCTTTCGCACGGGCATTTGGCCCATGCTTACCCCTTCGGTGGTCCGGCCGTTACGGCCGCGACGCTTTCCAGAGTATCTTGTGCCCTTGCGCGGTCCCTGTTGCCTGAGAGATTCCGGGGCGGTTGCTCCTTCGGCGGCGGACACGTCCGCACTCTCCCGCGCATGGCGTCGGCTGTAAGCCTGTCGATGGCGCAAGCTCTGGCTTGAGGGCGGGGATTAGTCAATCGGGAAAGCGGGGAATGAAACGGACGGAGAGCGGCCTTCAGTCGCAATCGTCATCCCGGCGCAGGCCGGGATCCACGGATACGGGCGGTATCGATCGAACCGCGACGTCACCTGTCCGCGGATCCCGGCCTGCGCCGGGATCACGGAGTTTGCCAACGCCTCCCCCTCGTCATTCCCGCGAAGGCGGGAATCCATAGACGCGACGGCGGCGACTATAGCAGCAACGCCAGTGTGTATGGGTTCCCGCCTGCGCGGGAACGACGATGTCAGCGCGTGACGTTATACTTCAGCTGCTCGTCGGTCAGCTGGAAGCCGACCAGCGCCTCGAAGGTCGCGGCCAGCACCGCCTGCCGCACCGCCGGATCGGACAGCGGATCGGTCGCGGCGTCCTGATCCCCGGGCTTGCGACGGCGGTTGATCTGGTTGCGGGTTTCCTGCGGCAGCGTCGCGGCGGCGCGGTCGACGATCGCGGTCCCCTGCCCCTGTGCCTGCGCGCGTGCCGCGCCGTCGGCGAAGTTCAGCGTCACCTGCCCCAGCCGCTTCGACACGACCTGCGTACCGCCGCGTACCACCGACACGAAATAGGGGAGCGTCACCGTCCGGGCACCCTGCGTCGTGTTGCGCCGCGCCTGCACGTCGAACGTCAGCGTGCTGTTGATCGTGTCGGCACCCTCGGCGCAATTGGCGCGCAGGTTCGTCAGCGTCGCGACGACGTCGATCGCCTTCGCCTCGCGGCTGGCGGGCGGGTCGAACAGCGTGATGTCGCCGGTCCCCGCCGGCACGCCCGCCACCGGACAGGCCGACCGCACCGCCGAAATGCCGACGCCCTGCGTCACGTCGAGTTCGCCGGTACGCTTGCATCCGCTCAGCGCCAGGACAGCGACGGCGGCAACGGCGGCAGTTTTGCGGAGGGTCACGGGAACACGATACCTTATGCACGGGTGCGGCGATGCCGCGCCTCCTGATAGCGACGCTTCATAGGAACCGCCTTTCGCGCGTGCAAGCAATCGAGTCGCTTTCGGGTCAGGCGGTGCCGGCCCGCTCCCCCTCCCCGCCACCCACGTGAGTATCCTGAATGGGTGGCGGGGAG
>NZ_LMLN01000013.1:19670-40257 GCF_001421915.1 Sphingomonas sp. Leaf62
GGCACGGCTTGGCGTGCCCCCAAACAAGCTGTAAGCGCTGGCACCATGACCGATACCCAACGCCCCGTCATCGAATTGCTGATCGCGGCCCCCCGCGGCTTCTGCGCCGGCGTCGACCGCGCCATCCAGATCGTCGAGCTCGCGATCCAGAAACACGGCGCGCCGGTCTATGTCCGGCACGAAATCGTCCACAACAAGTTCGTGGTCGACTCACTCAGGGCCAAGGGCGCGGTGTTCGTCGAGGAACTGGATCAGGTGCCCGACGGCGTGCCGGTCGTGTTCTCGGCGCATGGCGTGCCCAAATCGGTCCCGGCGGCGGCCAGCCAGCGCGGCCTCGAATATCTCGACGCGACCTGCCCGCTGGTGTCGAAGGTCCATCGCCAGGCCGAACGGCTGGTCGCCAGCGGCCGCCACATCCTGTTCGTCGGCCATGCCGGCCATCCCGAAGTCATCGGCACCTTCGGCCAGGTGCCCGAGGGGCAGATGACGCTGATCGAGACGGTCGAGGACGTCGCCGCGCTCCAGCCCGCCGACCCCGACAACCTCGCCTTCCTGACGCAGACGACGCTGTCGGTCGACGACACCCGCGCCATCGTCGAGGCGACGATCGCCCGCTTCCCGAGCATCGTCGCGCCCAAGGCCGACGACATCTGCTACGCCACGTCGAACCGGCAGAATGCGGTTAAGGCGATCGCGCAAAGCTGCGACATGATGCTCGTCATCGGCGCGCCCAATTCGTCCAATTCGGTGCGGCTGGTCGAGGTCGCCGAGCGCGAGGGCACCCGTGCCCGCCTGATCCAGCGCGCCGCCGAACTCGACTTCGCATGGCTGGAGGGGGTCGGCACGCTCGGCATCACCGCCGGTGCGTCGGCGCCCGAAGTGCTGGTCCGCGAACTGGTCGACCGCATCGCTACCCGCTACGACGTCACCGAGTCCGAGGTCGAGATGACCCGTGAAACGATCGCGTTCAAACTGCCGCGCGGCCTCGAAGCCGCCTGATGGCCGTCTATACGCAGGTGTCGGCAGAGGCGCTCGCGCGCTTCCTGTCGGGCTATGACCATGGCGAACTGATTTCGGCCAAGGGCATTGCCGAGGGGGTGGAGAACAGCAACTATCTGGTCGACACCACCACCGGCCGTTTTATCCTGACGCTGTATGAGAAACGGGTCGATCTGGCCGACCTGCCCTTCTTCTTCGCGATGACCGATGCGTTGGCCGATGCCGGCAATCCGGTGCCGCGCGCGCTGCCCGATCGCGCGGGACAGGTGATCCAGACGCTGGAGGGTCGCCCCGCCTGCCTGATCGAATTCCTGTCGGGCGTGTCGGTCAGCCATCCGACTCCTGAACAGGCACATGCCGCCGGCGCGGCGCTCGGCGCGCTCCACCGCGGCCTGACCGGCTTCGCGCCGACCCGCGCCAATTCGATGGGTGTCGGCGCATGGCCGACCCTGTTCGCCGACTGTGCGCCCCAGCTCGATTCGATCCAGCCCGGCCTGCGCGCGCGGGTCGGCAGCGCGCTCGATACGGTCGTTGCGGCATGGCCCGCCGACCTGCCGACCGGCGCGATCCATGCCGATCTGTTCCCCGACAACGTGCTGATGCTCGGCGACCGCGTCACCGGGCTGATCGACTTCTATTTCGCCTGCACCGACATCGTCGCCTATGACGTCGCGGTCACCCATTCGGCATGGAGCTTCGATGCGAAGGGTGCGCCGCTCGACCCCGCGATCGGACGCGCGCTGCTGGCCGGCTATCGGACACAGGCTTCACTCACCGAGGCCGAGGTCGCCGCGCTGCCGCTGCTGGCGAAGGGGGCCTGCATCCGCTTCCTGCTGACCCGTGCGTGGGACTGGATCAACACGCCGGCCGACGCGCTGGTCACGCGCAAGGACCCCCTCGCCTATCTGCGCCGGCTCGACTGGTACGACGCGAACCCGGCCGCCTTCGCATGACCGAGACGCCCGAACTCCCCCGCGTCGAGATCGCGACCGATGGCGCGTGCAAGGGTAATCCCGGCCGTGGCGGCTGGGGCGCGGTGCTGCGCGCCGCCGATGGCCGCGAGCGGGAATTGTCCGGCGGCGAGCGCGAGACGACCAACAACCGCATGGAATTGATGGCCGCGATCGAGGGGCTGAACGCGCTCAAACGTCCCTGCCGCGTGATCCTGTCGACCGACAGCCGCTATGTGATGGACGGCCTGACCAAATGGATCAAAGGCTGGCAGAAAAACGGGTGGAAGACCGCCGCCCGGCAACCGGTCAAGAACGCCGAACTGTGGCAGCAACTGCTCGCCGCCGCCAAACCGCACCGCATCGAATGGGTGTGGGTGAAGGGCCATGCCGGCCACCCCGATAACGAGCGCGCCGACCGGCTCGCCAGCGATGCAGCCCTGAACCAATGATCCCACGCGTCCTGATCGACACCGCGCACGTGCCCGGCGACAATGTCGAATTGCGCCTCGTCCAGCGCGGCGACGACTTCATGATCGTCCTCGACCGCAACGAATTGATGAGCAGCCGCATGTCGGCGTCGGAAGAGGCGTTGGCCGATCTCGGCTGCGCCCACCTTACGGCACGCAAGGGCGCGCGGGTGCTGATCGGCGGCCTCGGCATGGGCTTCACCCTGCGCCGCGCGCTGAAGATTCTGCCCGCCGATGCCGAGGTGGTCGTCGCCGAGCTGGTACCCAAGATCGTCGACTGGGCGCGCGGACCGCTGGCGCACATCTTCGACGGCTGCCTCGACGATCCGCGCGTGCGGATCGCGGTGGGCGACGTCGCGTGGGCGATCGAGGACGGCGGCTGGGACGCAATCCTGCTTGACGTCGACAACGGGCCGGACGGGTTGACCCATGCCGGCAACGACAAGCTCTATTCGGCCCGCGGGCTGCAGGTCACCAAGCGCGCGCTGCACGCCGGCGGCGTACTGGCGATCTGGTCGGCCTATGCCGATCCCGCGTTCACCAAGCGGCTGCGCGATAGCGGCTATGCAGTGGAGGAGCAGGTGGTGCGGGCGCGGGGGACCAAGGGTGCGCGGCATGTGATCTGGCTGGCCGGGCGGCGGTAGGGGGTTTCCCTTCGCCGTTTGCCAAGCGGGATCGACATTCAGTTCGCTGGACGCAGGGATCGCGTTCGATCCCCTATCGTCACTCCCGCGCAGGCGGGAGTCCATACACGCCAACATCGCGAGTCCAGCCAGACCGTCGGTGGATATGACTTCCCGCCTGCGCGGGAATGACGAAATTCCGCGGTTACTGCTGAATTTCGATCGGTCCTGGGAGCCTCCATTCCTGCTTGATCGGAATGCCCTTCCCACTCGGTTAAACTCATCCTCCCGTTTGGTTGAAGCCCGTCTCCCATTTCGACGCCCCCTCCCCCGTTTGGTTCGAGCTTGTCGAGAACGGGGCTCCGCGAGAGCACCAGCGGAGGGCGATCAACCGCCCTTTCCTCCAGTCAGTTCGAGCCTGTCGAGAACCTGCCTGCCCCAAACGACCCGTTCTCGACGGGCGCTTCTCGACAAGCTCGAAGCTGCTCGAACCGAACGGAATGGGAAAAGAAGAGCCATTCCCCCCAGCAATCGTGCTGAGTAGGGACTGGGTGAAGTCAAAGGCCGTGTGGAAGCACCGCCCCGAACCTCAACCGTCCATCAATACGCCATTTCGACAAGCTCAATGGTTACTCAGGACAAACGGACAGCCCTATTCATCCGTCCGCATCTTCACCTTGTTCGGCAGGTCCTTCCCCTTGGTCCGCCGCGACGGCAACTGCACCGGGTTCTTCTTCTTCCAGTCCCCCCACCGCTTCGGGCCTTCGGGGGTATCGATGATCGTATCGTCGTCCATCACGCTATCCAAAACGAAAAGGGGCGGCGGATCAACGACCCGCCGCCCCGTTCTTTCCAGTCAGGAAACGATCAGCCGACCGTCCACGCCCCGTCGATCCGCGTCAGCGCACCCTGCTGGTTGCCTTCGCGCAGGGCGTCGGGCAGCAGTGCTTCCGGGAAGTCCTGATACGACACCGGCCGCAGGAAGCGGTGGATCGCCAGCGTGCCGACCGAGGTCGTGCGCCCGTCCGAAGTCGCCGGGAACGGCCCGCCATGGACCATCGCATGGCCCACTTCGACGCCGGTCGGCCAGCCATTGCACAGGATGCGGCCGACGGTGCGTTCGAGCACCGGGATCAGCTTGCGCGCGTCCTCGTAATCGCCCTCGTCGATCTGTAAGGTCGCGGTCAGCTGCCCTTCCAGCTTCGACAACACCTCGACCAGTTCGTCGGCATCGGTGCACTTCACGACCATCGACGACATGCCGAACACTTCATGGGCATGCGCCGGATCGGCGATGAAGTCCTTGCCCGACACGGCGAAGATCGCCGCGCGGCCACGGGTCGGGCCTTCGGGTGCCTGCCCTTCGCCGACCAGCGTCACCGCGGGGCTCGACGCCAGCTTGGCGCGGCCTTCCTCGAACGCCTTGTGGATGCCGTCGCTCAGCATCACCTGCGCCGGGGTGCCGAGCAGCGCGTCGCCCGCCGTGTCGAGGAACGCGTCGAGTTCCCGCCCGTCGATGCCGAGCACCAGACCCGGATTGGTGCAGAACTGGCCCGCGCCCATGCTCAGCGACCCGACATAGCCCTTGGCCAGTGCCTCGCCGCGATTCTTGAGCGCTTCGGGCATCAGCACGACAGGGTTGATCGACGACATCTCGGCATAGACCGGGATCGGCTGCGGCCGTTCCTGCGCGACCTTCATCAGCGCGGTACCGCCGCTGCGCGAACCGGTGAAGCCGACCGCCTGCACGCGCGGATCGGCGACCAGCGCGGTGCCGATGACCTGACCCGACCCCGATACCATCGAGAACACGCCATCAGGCATGCCGGTCTTTTCCGCCGCACGGACGATCGCCAGCGCGACCAGTTCGGCGGTGCCCGGATGCGCCTGATGCGCCTTCACGATCACCGGGCAACCGGCGGCCAGCGCCGACGCGGTGTCGCCACCGGCGGTCGAGAAGGCGAGCGGGAAGTTCGACGCGCCGAACACCACCACCGGGCCGACCGGAATGGTGCGCAGCCGCAGGTCGGGCTTGGGCACCGGCGCGCGCGCGGCATCGGCATGATCGATGCGCAGCTGCTGCCATGCGCCGTCGCGTACTTCCTTGGCGAACAGCCGCAGCTGACCGCAGGTGCGGCCGCGCTCGCCGGTCAGACGTGCGGTCGGCAGGCCGGTTTCGCGGCTGCCGCGTTCGATCAGCTCGTCGCCCAGCGCCTCGATCTCGTCGGCGATCGCGTCGAGGAAGCCCGCGCGCTGTTCGATCGGCAGCGCCGCATAGATCGGGAACGCCTGCGCCGCACGGGCGCACGCTTCTTCCGCGTCTTCCTTGGTGCCCTTCGAAAAACCTTCGCCGAACAGCGCGCCGGTCGCGGGGTCATAGGCCTGGAACAGATCGTCGCGGGCAACCCGCTTGGATCCCAGGAACAGTTCGCCGGTGATCGTCATGTGCATCCTCTTGTGATGGTCGCGTTGCCGCCCAGATAGGAACTGATAGCGCTAACGTAAATGGCCGACTCGGGTAATTACTCCGACAATCTATGCGGCGAATAAAGTGTCGGGTCGACCCCTTCCGGCACATCGCCCTGTCCGAGCAGCGCCGCGCACATCCGTGCGGCGGCGGGCGCGGTCTGGATACCGAAGCCGCCCTGCCCCGCGCACCAGAAGAACCCCGGCACCCGCGCGTCGAACCCATAGACCGGCAACCGGTCGGGCGCAAAGCTGCGCAGGCCGGCCCAACGCCGCTCGACCGCTTCGACCCGCCAATCGACCGCCGCCTCGAACCGGTCGATCGCCAGCGCGACGTCGATCTCCTCGGGCGCGACGTCGTGCGGCCGGTCGGGCGTCTCGTCATGCGGCGACAGCCATAGTCGCCCACCCGGCTCGGGCTTGAAATAGAATCCCCCCGCCGTGTCGATGACCAGCGGCAGGTCGGGCGATGCGGGCGGATCGATCCGCACCTGCACCACCGTCCGGCGATAGGGCCGGATGCCGAGCGGTGTCGCCCCGAACAGTGCGGCAACATCGTCCGCCCATGCTCCGGCGGCATTGACCACGATGTCTGCGACGATCGGCCCCGACACGGTCTGGAGCTCCCAAAATTCGCCGACTCGCCGCGCGCCTTTCAACCCGGTGTCGCACCGAACCTCCGCCCCGCCACGTCGCGCCTTGGCGAGATAGGCGGCATGGAGCGCCCCGACATCGATATCGGCGCAGCCCGGCGACCACAAACCATGCCATTCGCCGCGTAGGCCCGCGACAACGCCATGCGGATCGCGCCGCTCGATCGGCACGCCGCTGCTCGCAAAGTCCTGCGCCAGAGCGTCGAGCACCGCCGGATCGCGCGCCAGCAGCAATTCGCCGCGCGTCCGCAGGAACCCGTGGTCGGCGAACTCGGCGGGCGGCGTGTGCAGCAACGGCCCCGATGCCGTCGTCAGCGGCTGGACCAGCGGCCCGCCATAGGTTTCGGACCAGAACGCCGCCGACCGGCCCGTCGCGTGATAGCCCGGTTGCGATTCGGCCTCGCACAGCACCACATCGTCGTGCGGTGCCAGCTCGGCGGCAAGGCTGGCCCCCGCCATCCCCGCGCCGATGATCGCGACCCGCCGCCGCGTCATGCGTGCGTCCGGTGCGGCGCGGGGGCGCGGGCGTCGAGGAAGGTGTCGATCGCCGCGATCGCTTTGCCACGCACCGGATCGGCCTCGCGCAGGATTTCATGCGCCGACTCCGCCCCGAACCGCAGCAGCTCGACATCGTTCAGCCGCCCCGCCACCTCGATCGCGGCGCGCGGATCGACCAGCGCATCGGTATCGGCGACCAGCATCTGCACCGGCACCCGCGTTTCCGCCAGTCGCGGATCGGCCCGCAGTTCGCGCGTCGAGCGAAAGGCATCGATCACCCAGCGCCAGCTCGGCGGCCCGGTATGGTGCGAGGGGTTGGCGCTGTGCCACCATAATTCGTCGGCATAGCGCGCCGGGTCGTGCGTCAGCATCGATTCGCGCGGACGCACCGTATGCGGGCGTTCGTTGCCCTTCCATGCGGGCCGGAGCGGGCTACCCATCGCACCCAGCACCCGCGCCATCCGCTCGCCGAACCGCGGCCCGATCGGCGAACGCAGCCCCAGCATCGGCGCGACCAGCACGCACGCGGCGGGATCGATCCGCCGCTCGACCACCGCGCGCAACGCCAGATGTCCGCCCATCGAATGGCCGATGATCGCGCGCGGCCCCGCCGCCTGCCACTGGCTCCAGAAGGCGGTCAGATCGTCGAGATAGGTTTCGAACCGGTCGATATCGCCGCAATCGCCCGCCGGGGTGCAGCGTCCCGATCCGCCCTGCCCGCGCCAATCGAACGCGGTGATGCTCCACCCGCGAACATGCCAATGGGCAAAGGCTTCGAGATATTTCTCGAACACGTCGCCGCGCCCGGTCTGGAACAACAGGCTACCGCGCGAGCGAACATTGGCGGCGGCGTCCCAGTCGAACCGGCGATGCGCCCATCCATCGGGGGCATGCCATGGCGTGATGGCGGCTGCGGCGGGAATCGCGCGACGGTACAGGGCGTGGGCGGCCATGGGTTCGGTTACGGTTTAGAAACCCCTCACGTCTAGTGTTAACGACATGTGGGGAAATCTCGTTCCGTGGCTGGCGCTCGCGCTCGTCCTGCTGCTCATGGCCGCGGGGATCGAGGATGCCCGCACCCGTGAAATCGCCAACCGGAAGAATGCGGCGATCGCGCTGCTGGCGCCGCTCTGGTGGCTGGCCAACGACCTGTCGGGCATCGACATGGCGTGGCAGGCGGGCGTGGCGACCGGCGTCTTCGCGCTGTTCGTCGCCGCCTATGCCGCCGGACAGATGGGCGGCGGCGACGTGAAGCTGATCGGCGCGCTGGCGCTGTGGCTGCCACCGGGGGCGGTGCTGTCGATGCTGCTGGTCATGTCGCTGCTGGGCGGGGCGCTGACCATCCTGTTCCTCGTTGATCGGTGGCGTCGCCGGGGGAAGGACGTGCCCGAAATCCCCTATGGCATCGCCATCGCGGTGGCGGGGATGCTGGCAATCGCCAACCCGATCTTAACCCATTCCGGTCATATTTGACCACGAATCGAACCGGCCAGACGAACTGAAAGGCCAATGAGGTCATGGACTCACGCAAATTGTTCCTGCTGGCCGGCGCGCTGGTCATCGCCGCGATGACGGCGTTGATGGCGCGCAGCCTGATGGTCGGGGCATCGGCCCCTGTCGCGGCGGCCAGCACGCCTGCCGAAGCGCCGATCGACGGTCCCCGCGTGCTGGTCGCGACCAGGGCGCTGGCGATCGGTACGATCATCGACGCCGCCGCCCTCCGGTTCCAGCCATGGCCCAAGGAACTGGTCGAAAACGCCTATTTCCTCGAATCCTCGCCCGATGCGCGCAATCTGGTCGGCACCGTCGTCCGCTTCGCGATCCCCGCCGGACAGCCGATCACGCAAGGATCGCTGGTCAAGCCGGGCGACCGTGGCTTCCTCGCGGCCGCGCTCGGTCCGGGGATGCGCGCGGTGACGGTGCCGGTATCGGCGCAGAGCGCGGTCGCGGGCTTCGTGTTTCCCGGCGACCGGGTCGATCTGGTGCTGACCCAGACCGTGGCCGGCGGCGGCGACGGCCCGCCGCTGAAAGCGTCCGAGACGTTCCTGCGCAACCTGCGCGTGCTGGCGACCGACCAGCGCACCGACAAGAACAGCGACGATCAGGGCCGCACCGTCGTGTCGACCTATTCGACGGTCACCGTCGAGGCGACGCCGCGCATCGCCGAAAAGATCGCCGTCGCGCAGACCGTCGGCACGCTGTCGCTGTCGCTGCGCTCGATCGCCGACAATAAATCCGAACTTGAGGAAGCCATCGCCAGCGGCGACGTGCAGCTGCCGGCCAATGGCGATGCGAAGGCGGAAAAGGCGGCGCTCGACCGCATCGCCAGCCGCCCGCTCGACGGTCCGTCGACCTTTTCGACCGGTGCCGACGTGTCGCGGTTCCAGCGCAGCTCGGTCCCCGGCAAGGGCAGCGACACGACCGACAACTCGGGCGGCACGATGGCCGTCGCGGCAAGTCCCGCGCCCGGCGCACCTGCCGCGCCGCGCGGTCCGGTGGTGCGGATCACCCGCGGCAACGATGTGACTGACGTGTCGGTCGGGGGAAACAAGTGATGCGCGCACTCCATCTGCTCCATCGGTCGCTGGCGGCGACGCTGTCGATCGCGCTGGTCGCCGGGCCGGTGCTGCCCGTGGCCGCCGCCGCGCCGGCACCTGCGGCACCCGCCGTCCGTGCCGCCCGCATCGGCACGCCCGCCACCGGCGTCCAGCGGCCGACCAACGACGTCCAGCTGTCGATCGGTCAGGGCGAACTCATCACCCTGCCCTCGAACGTCGTCGACGTGTGGGTATCCAATCCCGGCGCGGCCGACGTCTATGTCGGCAATCCGCGCCAGATCCATCTGTTCGGCAAGGCCGATGGCGAAGCGACGGTGTTCGCCACCAACGCCAGCGGCGCGGTGATCTATTCGGCCAATGTCCGGGTGGGGCAAAACCTGACCTCGCTCGACCGGATGCTGAAGGCGGCGATGCCGGAGGCCGATATCCGCGTGACGACCGTCGGCCAGCTGGCGGTGCTGAACGGCACCATCGCCTCGCCCGCCGACAGTGCGCAGGCCGAACGGCTGGTCGTGTCGCTGCTCAACCCCGGCGTTGCGACGTCCGATCCGAATGCGGTGCTGAAGATCGCGGTCATCAACCGGCTGAAGCTCGCAACGCCGCTACAGGTCAATCTGCAGGTCCGCATCGCGGAGGTCAGCCGCAACTTCGTCAAGAATATCGGCGTCAACCTGACGTCGCGCGACCGTTCGGGTGGCTTCCTGTTCGGTGTCGCGCAGGGGCGGCAGGGTACGATCACCACCGTGCCCGGCATCCCCGGATCCTCGCAGGCCATCGACGCCAACCACGCCCGGATCGGCGACACCGTGTTCACCGCCCCGGCCAAAAGCGTGACCGGAACGACGCTCAACCTCGCCGGCCGGCTGCTCGGTCTCGAACTGCTCGGCGCGCTCGATCTGGGCGAACGCATCGGTCAGGTGACGACGCTCGCCAATCCCAACCTGACCGCCCTGTCGGGAGAGACGGGATCGTTCCTTGCCGGCGGTGAGATCCCGATCCCGGTCAGCCAGGGCCTCGGCGCGGTGTCGGTGCAGTACAAGCAATATGGCGTCAGCCTTGCCTATACCCCGACCGTGCTGGCCGACGGGCGCATCTCGCTGCGCGTCCGGCCCGAAGTGTCACAGCTGTCGGCGGCGGGCGCGGTCCAGATCGACGGGACCACCATTCCCGCACTCACCACCCGCCGGGCCGAAACCACGGTCGAACTGGGATCGGGGCAGAGCATGATGATCGGCGGCCTGCTGTCGAACAGCCACGACAATTCGATCGACAAGGCGCCCGGCCTCGGCGACCTGCCGATCCTCGGGTCGCTGTTCCGCTCGAACGGCTTCACCCGCAGCGAAACCGAACTGGTCATCGTCATCACCCCCTATCTGGTGAAGCCAGTCGACAGCCAGTCGCGCATCGCGCTGCCGACCGACGCCTATTCCAGCCCCGGCGATGTCGAACGCGTGCTGATGGGCCAGTTGCAGGGGCAGCGCCGCCCCGATCCGCGCCCGGTGCCGACCATGGCACCGCAGGGTCCGGCCCGGCCGTCGATCGGCCTGACCGCGCCGGTGCCGGTCGAACCCGCCACCGACACCGTCGACCCCGCCCCGCCCGCCCCGCGCAAGGGCGACCGCAAGGCCGGGCCGATCGCCCCCGGCTTCAGCATTCAGTGAGGCACGCTTCGATGACCCTCCTTCGCATCCTCGCGCTCGGTTCCGCCCTCGCCATCGGCGGCTGTTCGGGCACCGTCAATCACGGCGTCGAATCGGTCCACCAGCCGGTCGTCTCGCGCGCCGCCTATGCGTTCGACGTCGCCGCCGGTCCCGGCGGTCTGGCTCCGGGCGAACGCGCCCGCCTCGCCGGCTGGCTGGAAACGATGCGCCTGCGCTATGGCGACGAGATCGGCATCGACGGTGCCGGCGACGATAGCGGCGTGCAGGCCGATGTCGCGGCAGAGGCGGCGCGCGTCGGGCTGTTGCTCGCCGACGCCGTTCCGCCGACGCCGGGCGCGATCGCACCGGGCACCGTCCGCGTCGTCGTGTCGCGGATGACCGCGTCGGTGCCGGGCTGCCCCGACACGTCGCGCACCTATCAGCCCAATTTCGAGGCGCAGACCTCGTCCGATTTCGGTTGCGCGACCAATTCGAACCTTGCCGCGATGGTCGCCCGCCCCGGCGATCTGGTCCTCGGTCAATCGGCGCCGGGCACCACCGACACGATGGTGAACAGCAAGGCGGTGGGCGCGCTGCGGCGTGCGGCACCCAGCGGCAATGGCGGACAGGTCACCAACAGCGCCGGCAGCGCCGGTGGATCGGGCGGGAGCAGCAAGCAGTGAACGCGCCCTTCTCACTCGGCAAATCTGCCACCCGCGACCCCTTTATCGCCTTTGTCTGCGACGAATTTTCCGGCGATACGCTGCGCAGCGTCGCCACCGAACATGGCTGGCCGACCGAGAAGGTCCTCAAGGGCGGTCTGCGCAATGCGGTGCAGACGCTGGCGGTCTCGGCCAGCCCGCATGTGCTGTTCGTCGACCTGTCGGAATCGGGCGATCCGCTGAACGATATCAACGGCCTCGCCGAGGTCTGCGAACCGGGCACGATCGTGATCGCCACCGGTCAGGTCAACGACGTCCGCCTGTACCGCGATCTCGTCGCCAGCGGCATTCACGACTATCTGCTGAAGCCGCTCAACCCCGACATGGTCCGCGATGCGATCGTACAGGCCCATGCCCTGCTGAACGCGCCGAAGGCTGCGGAGACCAGCACCGAACGCCCGCACAGCGCCACCGCGATCATCGGCACGCGCGGCGGCGCGGGCGCATCGACCGTCGCGACCTCGCTCGCATGGCTGATGGGCGACCGGGAAAAGCGCACGACCGCGCTACTCGACCTCGACGTGCATTTCGGCACCGGTGCGCTGGCGCTCGACCTCGAACCCGGTCGCGGCCTGACCGACGCGATCGAAAATCCCAGCCGCATCGACGGACTGTTCATCGAACGCGCGATGGTGCGGGCGGGCGAACGGCTGTCGGTGCTGTCGGCCGAAGCGCCGATCAACGCCCCGATCGACACCGACGGCAGCGCCTTCTACCAGTTGCAGGAGGAGATGCGGAACGCCTTCGAATGCACGATCGTCGACCTGCCGCGCGGCATGCTGGTCAACCACCCGCATCTGATCGAGGAAGTGCAGACCGCGGTCATCGTCACCGAAATGACGCTGGCGGCGGCGCGCGACACCATCCGGCTGCTGTCGTGGTTCCGCTCCAACGCGCCGCACGTCAAGGTTCTGCTGCTCGCCAACCGCGTCCAGCCGCTGGCCGCGCAGGAAATCAGCCGCAAGGATTTCGAAGGGTCGATCGAACGCAAGCTCGACTTCACCTTGGCGTTCGACGGCAAGCTGGCGGCGCAGGCGGCGAAGCTCGGCAAGCCGCTGGCCGAAGCAGCGAAGGGCAACCGCGCCATCGCGCCGCTGGTCGATCTCGCGCGGCATCTGTGCCGCCTGACCGAGGTCGAGGACGACGCGGCGGCCGAACCGGCCAAGGGGGGCACGTCGCTGGTCGGCAAACTCGCGAAGCTGCGCGCGCGCCTGCCGGTCAAGGCGAAGAAGTAGGAGCGCAGGCACGGTCATGGCGATCCTCCCGATCCTGTTGCTGGGTGCCGGCGCGCTGCTGACGCTGACGCTGCTCGCCTTCGCCTTTTCGGGGCCATCGGGCGAACGCGCCCGCAGTCGCCGGCTGCTGGCGGTCCGCGAACGCCATGCCTCGTCCGCCAGCGCGACGGCGATGGAGGCGCAGATGCGCCGCATCGGCAACCGGGGCGCGACGCGCGGCGACCGCGCCGCCGCCCGGCTCCTCCCCAATGTTGAACAACTGCAACTCAGACTGCAACGCACCGGCCACAACTGGACCCTCGCCCAATATGGGCAGGCGACGCTGGGCGTGATCGCCGTCCTGTTCGCGTATCTGTTGTTCAAGGGGATGCCGGCGTTGCTGGCGTTGTTCATGGCGATCTCGGTCGGGCTCGGCCTGCCGCACATGGTCGTCAGCTATTTCATCAAGCGGCGCATCGCCCGCTTCACCGCGAAATTTCCCGACGCGATCGAACTGCTGGTCCGGGGTCTGCGCTCGGGCCTGCCGATCACTGAAACCATGACCGTGGTCGGTCAGGAAGTCGACGGTCCGGTGGGCGAGGAATTCCGGCTGGTCAGCGACCGGATGAAGATCGGCCGTTCGCTCGACGCCGCGTTGCAGGAAAGCGGCGACCGGCTCGGCACGCCCGAATTCCAGTTCTTCATCATCACCATCGCCATCCAGCGCGAGACCGGCGGCAACCTTGCCGAAACGCTCGCCAACCTCGCCGACGTGCTGCGCAAGCGGTCGCAGATGAAGCTGAAGATCAAGGCAATGTCGTCCGAATCCAAGGCGTCTGCCTATATCATCGGATCGTTGCCGTTCATCGTCTTCGCGCTGATCTGGACCATCAACGGCAGATACATGCAAAGCTTCTTCGTCGATCAGCGGCTGATGATCATCGGTGCGGGCGGCGTACTGTGGATGGCGATCGGTGCGTTCATCATGTCCAAGATGATCAACTTCGAGATTTGATGCGATGCTGACACCGACCGCCCCGACCATCCTGGGTTTCGACATGGGCAATGTCGCGACGTTGCTGTCGGGCATCGCCGCCTTGTCGATGCTGGTCGCGATCTATGTCGCGACGTCGGTCCGCGATCCGATGGCGCGCCGGGTGAAGGCGCTGAACGACCGCCGCGAACAGCTGAAGGCGGGCATCACCGCCTCCACCAGCAAGCGCCGCGCCAAGCTGGTGCAGAAGAACGAGGCGACCGACCGCATCCGCGAGCTGCTCGGCTCGATGAAGATGTTGCAGGATTCGCAGCTGAAGGCCGCACAGCTGAAACTGATGCAGGCCGGCATACGGTCGAAGGATCTGGCGGTCGCGGTCATTTTCGGCCGGCTGATGCTGCCGATCCTGTTCGGTCTCCCGACGATCTATATCGTCTATGGCACCGAAAGCTTCGCCGACTGGTCGCCGTTAAAGGCCTATGGCCTCGTCGCGGGCACGCTGATCCTCGCGTACAAAGGCCCCGACATCTATCTCAAGAACCGGATCAGCAAACGGACCGAGGCGATCCGCAAGGGGCTGCCCGATGCGCTCGACCTGCTGGTGATCTGTGCGGAGGCGGGCCTGACCGTCGATGCCGCCTTTACCCGCGTCGCGCGCGAACTGGGCCGCGCCTATCCCGAACTGGGCGAGGAATTCTCGCTCACCGCGATCGAACTGGGTTTCCTGACCGAACGGCGGCAGGCGTTCGAAAACCTTGCGCTGCGGATCAACCTCGACGCGGTGAAGGGCGTGGTGACGACCATGATCCAGACCGAGAAATACGGCACCCCGCTCGCCAGCGCGCTGCGCGTCCTGTCGGCGGAATTCCGCAACGAACGCATGATGCGGGCAGAGGAAAAGGCGGCACGTCTTCCCGCTATCATGACCGTGCCGCTGATCCTGTTCATCCTCCCCACCCTCTTCGTCGTCATCCTCGGTCCGGCGGCCTGCAGCATCAGCGACGCGTTCAGCAAGTAACGCGCGGCCGGGGTGCGGAACGCCGCCCCCGCCCGACCGTTGTCGCCCCGTACTCACCGAAGGGGCCCGCACATGCTGTTCCAGACGCCGACGCAATTCGCGGTTCTCGCACTCGTTCTTCTCGCCGGCTGGTTTTTCGGCCTCGCCTCGTCGTCGGGCGGCAAGAAGTGGAAACAGCGGTTCCGTGACGAGGAAGCCGCCCACAAGGCGTATCGCACCGAAGTCGCCACCGACCTGAAGACTCGCGAAGCCCGGCTGCACGAGGTCGAGGTCGAGCGCGACCGACTGCTGAAGGAACGCACCACCGCGACGACGGCCACTACCGCCGCCGCCGCGACCGCCGGAGCGGCCAGCACCGGTCATGGCAGCGGCTTCTTCGGCTGGGGGCGCGACAATCTCTCGCGCATTCGCGGCATCGATCCCGATCTGGAGTCGGTGCTGAACGCGCGCGGCATCAAGACCTACCGCTCGATCGAGGCGTTGAGCGAAGCCGACGAACGCGCGCTGGAAGACGACCTGCGGCTGCACCCCGGCACCATCGACCACGAACGCTGGCGCGAACAGGCGGCGATGCTCCGCGAAGGCCGCGACGACGACCATGGCAGCCGCTGGGGATGATAGATTAGACGGCGCCGGGTTCCCGCGCGTCGAAGGCGCGCTGGGCGGCCAGCACCGCACCGATCCGCTGTTCCGACCACATCATCAGTGTGCGTAACGCGTCGATCAGTTCGCCTCCCATCGGCGTGATCGCATAGGTCACGCCGACCGGCTTGGTCGCAACGACACTGCGTGTCACCAGCCCATCCCGTTCGAGCATCCGCAGGGTCTGGCTCAGCATCTTTTGCGACACCCCGGCGATCCGTCGCCTCAATTCGTTGAACCGGCCCGGTTGTTCGCTTAGCAGCAACAGCACTAACACACTCCATTTGTCACCGATCCGGTCGAGCAACAGCCGGGTCGGGCAATTGGCGGCGAACACGTCGCCCTTGCGCCACCCGGTTTCCGGCACGGTACCGGGTATCGAAAAAGTGCCTTCTTGCATCATGGGTATCTACATAGCACGTAGTAACCATTGGATACCAATGGAGAGTGAAGATGGATGTTGTAGTACTGGGCGCGAGCGGTAATGCCGGTTCGGAAATTACGCGCGAACTCGCCAGCCGCGGACACCGCGTCCGCGCCATTGCGCGCAAGCCCGATGCCATCCCCGACCTTCCCGGCGTAACCCGGACCACCGGCGATGCCCATGATCCAAGCGAACTGGCCGAACGGATCGCCGGGGCCGACGCGGTCATCAGCGCGCTGCATTTCGACGTCACCGCCGATACGCTGCTGGCGGCGTTGCGTAAGGCGGGTGTCGAACGACTGCTGGTCACCGGAGGTGCCGCCAGCCTGGAGGTCGCGCCGGGCGTGCGGCTGATCGATTCGCCCGACTTTCCGGCCGCATGGCGCGACATTGCGATGGGCGGCATCGCCTTTCTCGACGCTCTGCGCCCGGTACAGGACGTCGACTGGACGTTCTTCTCACCCGCCGCGCTGATCGAACCGGGCGAGCGCACCGGGAGGTTCCGGCTCGGCACCGATACGTTGGTCACCGACGATGCCGGGGTCAGCCGGATCAGCTTCGCCGACTTCGCGATCGCGATGGTCGACGAGCTGGAGACCCATCGCCACCCCCGCGCCCGCTTCACCGCCGCCTATTGAGGCAGTGGCCCGCCCCGGTTTCGACCGGGGCGGGGCATTATCAGAACGTCACCCATTCGGGGCCGCCGGGGAACACCATGTCCTCGACCTTGTCGCCGATCTTGGTGACCGCCAGCAGGATCGCGAGCACGACGATCAGGTCGAGCACGATCACCGCGCCCCAGACGAACGCCGGGTGGAACGGGCCGATGCGATCGAACCCGTCCTTCGTCACCCGCGCCGCATCGTTCGTCCGTGCGCCGCTCACTTCTTCAACGCCGCCTGCGCCGCCGCCAGCCGGGCGATCGGCACGCGATACGGGCTGGCCGATACATAGTCCAAGCCGACCGTCTCGCAGAACGCAATCGACGCCGGATCGCCGCCATGTTCGCCACAGATGCCCAGCTTGATGTCGGGCCGGGTCTTGCGCCCGCGCTCGGCGGCCAGTTCGATCAATTCGCCGACACCCTCGACGTCGATCGAGACGAACGGGTCGCGCGCGTAAATGCCCTTTTCGACATAGGCACCCAGGAACCGGCTGGCATCGTCGCGGCTGACCCCCAGCGTCGTCTGGGTCAGATCGTTGGTCCCGAACGAGAAGAACTCGCCCGCTTCCGCGATCTCACCGGCCTTCAGCGCGGCGCGCGGCAATTCGATCATCGTGCCGACCAGATATTCGATCCGGCGTCCCTTGTCGGCGAACACCGCTTCCGCTGCCTTGTCGACGACGATCTTCATCAGTTCCAGCTCGCGCTTGGTGCCGACCAGCGGGATCATGACCTCGGGAATCGGTGCCTCGCCCGACTTCTCGGCGACGATCACCGCCGCTTCGAAGATCGCCCGTGCCTGCATCTCGTAGATTTCGGGATAGGTCACGCCCAGCCGACAGCCGCGATGGCCCAGCATCGGGTTGAATTCGTGCAGCTCGGCGGCACGGCGCTTCAGCTGCTCGACCTCGATCCCCGCCGCCTGCGCGACTTCGGCGAACTCGGCCTCCTCATGCGGCAGGAATTCGTGCAGCGGCGGGTCGAGCAGGCGAATCGTGCAGGGCAGCCCGACCATCACCTCGAAAATCTCGACGAAATCGCTGCGCTGTTCGGGCAGCAACCGGTCGAGCGCGACACGACGTCCCGCTTCGTCCTCGGCAAGGATCATCTGCCGCACGGCGGTGATCCGCGACTGTTCGAAGAACATATGCTCGGTGCGGCACAGCCCGATGCCCTCGGCGCCGAAATCGCGCGCGGTGCGGCAATCGAGCGGGGTTTCGGCGTTGGTCCGCACCTTCAGGCGGCGGACGCCATCGGCCCATTCCATCAACGTGCCGAAATCACCGGCCAGTTCGGGCTGCATCGTCGCGACGGCACCGGCCATCACTTCGCCGGTCGCGCCGTCGATGGTGACGATATCGCCCTCGCGAATCTCCCGACCGGCGACCTTCATCACGCCGGCCTTGGCATCGATCGAGATGCTGCCTGCGCCCGACACGCACGGCCGGCCCATGCCGCGCGCCACGACCGCCGCGTGGCTGGTCATGCCGCCGCGCGCCGTCAGGATGCCGCGCGCCGCGTGCATCCCGTGAATGTCTTCCGGCGAGGTTTCGGTGCGGATCAGGATCACCGCGTCGCCCGCGTTCGAGCGCCGCTCCGCCGTATCGCTGTCGAACACCGCAAAACCGCTCGCCGCACCGGGCGATGCCGGCAGCCCCTTGGTCAGCACGTCGCGTGCCGCCTTCGGATCGAGCGTCGGGTGGAGCAGCTGGTCGAGCGCCTGCGGATCGACGCGGGCGATCGCTTCCTCACGCGAAATCAGCCCTTCCTCGGCCATGTCGACCGCGATCTTCAGCGCGGCTTTCGCGGTGCGCTTACCCGACCGGGTCTGCAACATCCACAGCTTGCCCTGCTGCACCGTGAATTCGATGTCCTGCATGTCGCGGTAATGTCGCTCCAGCTGATCGAACACCGCCGCCAGTTCGGCATAGGCGTCGGGCATCGCCTCTTCCATCGACAGCGGCTTGGCGTTCGCCGTCTCGCGCGCGGCCAGGGTCAGATATTGCGGCGTGCGGATGCCCGCGACCACGTCCTCGCCCTGCGCGTTGATCAGGAACTCGCCATAATAGGCATTCTGCCCGGTCGACGGATCGCGGGTGAAGGCCACGCCGGTCGCCGACGTGTCACCCATATTGCCGAACACCATCGCCTGCACGTTGACCGCCGTGCCCCAGTCGCCCGGGATGTCGTTCAACCGGCGATAGACCTTGGCCCGGTCCGCCTGCCACGATCCGAACACCGCACCGATCGCGCCCCACAACTGGTCGTGCACATCCTGCGGGAACGGCTTGCCCCACAATTCGACGACGATGTCCTTGTACTGCGCGACCAGCGCGCGCCAGTCGTCGGCGGTCAGATCGGTGTCGAGATAATAGCCGCGATCTTCCTTCGCGATCTCCAGCGCTTCCTCGAACCGGCCATGGTCGAGTTCGAGCACCACGTCCGAATACATCTGGATGAAGCGGCGATAGCTGTCCCATGCGAAGCGCGCATCGTCCGACACGTTCGCCAGCCCCTCGACCGTCTGGTCGTTCAGGCCGAGGTTCAGCACCGTATCCATCATGCCCGGCATCGAAATGCGCGCGCCCGACCGGACCGACACCAGCAGCGGATCGGCGGCATCGCCGAACTTCTTGGCCGTAATCCCTTCGATATGGGCAATGCCGGTCTTTACCTCGTCCTGCACGCTGGCCGGAAAAGTCTCGCCTTCCTCATAATAACGCGTGCACATCGTCGTCGCGATGGTGAAGCCCGGTGGCACCGGCAGGCCGATCGACGCCATTTCGGCAAGGTTCGCGCCCTTGCCGCCCAGCAACACCTTGTCGCCCGATCCCCCGTCCGAAACCCCGCCGCCGAAGCGATAGACATAGTGCGTCATTGCTCGTTCCCCATGCTCTCCGCGCGGGTGGTCCCGCGGCGGGGTATCTGATTCGATCGGGCTGTGCCCGAAATTCCCCGTTAAACGGGTTAAACCGGCAGGTCAGCCCTCAATTTTCGAGAAATCGGCAACCCGGTGTACCGCATCGCGCACCCGTGCCAGCAACGACAGGCGCGCGGTGCGCTTGTGCGGGTCGGCATCGTTGACCGTCACGTCGGTAAAGAACGCATCGATCGGCGCACGCAGCGACGCCAGCGCCGCCATCGCGCCCGCGAAATCCTCCGCCTCGATTGCCGCTGCGGCACGCGGTTCGGCCGCATCGAGCGCCGCGATCAGTGCGGCTTCAGCCGGCGCGCGGTCATAGTCGCGCTTCTCGCGCTCGGTCCGGGCATATTCGGCGACGACGGCCACGAAATCCGGGTCCTCGACCATCGCCAGCGGGTCTTCCTCACCCGTTTCCGGAATAGACTTGCTGGTCCCCGGCGCTTCCTTCTTCAGGATATTCGCCGCACGCTTGTACCCGGCGAGCAGGTTCGTCCCGTCCTCGGTGGTGACGAACGACTGGAGCGCATGAACGCGGGCGAGCAGGCGGACGAGATCATCCTCGCCGCCCAACGCGAAGACGGCGTCGATGAGGTCGTGGCGGACGCCTGCCTCGCGTTGCTGGACCTTCAGGCGGTCGGCGAAGAAGTCGAGGACATCTTCGTGTGCGCTCGCACCTGCCGCCGCAGTCGCTTTCGACAACGATACCCGGACGCCATTGTCGAGCAGCAGCGCCAACACGCCCAAAGCCGACCGGCGCAACGCGAACGGATCCTTCGATCCGCTCGGCTTCAACCCGACGGCAAAGAACTGAACGATGCTGTCCAGCTTGTCCGCCAGCGCCACCGCGACCGTCACCGGCGCGGTCGGGACGTCATCCCCCTGCCCGACCGGCTTGTAATGATCGCGCACCGCCTCGGCGACTTGCGCCGGTTCGCCCTGCGCGGCGGCGTAATAGCCGCCCATCAGCCCCTGCAATTCGGGGAACTCGCCAACCATGCCGGTGACCAGATCGGCCTTGGCGAGACGCGCGGCGCGCTCGGCTATGTCGGCCAACCGCTCCCTCTCCCCTTCAGGGGAGAGGGTCGGGGAGAGGGGGCTATCCGCAGGCGAAGCGGCTTCGAAAGTACCC